>NZ_CAJPGH010000016.1:0-185109 GCF_905339605.1 Burkholderia sp. BCC1972
AATGCCGACGCGGCCCGTGATCGGCGAGACGACATCCGTATAGCCGAGGTTGATCTGCGCGGTGTCGACCGCTGCCTTGCCGGCCGCGACGTCCGCCGCCGCCTGGCCTTGCGTGGCCACTGCGTTGTCGTAGTCCTGCTTGCTGACCGCGTTCGCGGCGACCAGCACCTTGTAGCGCGCGACCAGCGCGTTCTGCGTGACGAGGTTCGCCTGCGCCTTCGCGAGCGTCGCCTTCGCGCTGTTCAGCGCGGCGACGTACGGTGCCGGGTCGATCTTGTACAGACGCTGGCCGGCCTTGACGTCGGTGCCTTCGGTGAATTCACGGCGCAGCACGATGCCGTCGACCCGTGCGCGCACCTGCGCGACGAGGAATGCACTGGTGCGGCCCGGCAGGTCGGTGAAGACCGGTACGGCTTGCGGCTGGACGGTGACGACGCCGACTTCCGGCGTTTGCGGCGGCGGTGCCGATTCTTTTTTCCCGCACGCGGCCAGGAAAACGGCGGCCGTCGCGACAGTGATTAAGCGGTATGGAACCCGTTCGACGCGCATGGAGCGACCTCTGTGTATAACCAATGGAATAAGTGCCGCACCCGACCGGAGCGCAACACGGATGCGCCTCGCGGCGCAGATCGAACACCTGAATTACTGGACTGCCAGATACAGCACGTCGGCACGAGACCTCCATGCCGACGGGGATGCCGCGAACTGCGGACAGGTACTAGGGCGGGAATCAGCAGAGTGGGATATTAACTGATTGCCACTTGGGTCATTCGATCGTAGGGTGGTATTGTATATACATTCACGAATGTATGTAAAAAGCCCGGTTGTGCTCCGCCGACTGTCCAGTCTTACGAATTGTTACCAGTGGCAAGCATAGCCCGTCCGTACGACGGCTGCGAGGGTTGCAGACCCTATATTCACCTACGACCGATCCATTCAGGCCTGCACATGGTCAGACGTACCAAGGAGGAGGCGCTCGAGACGCGCAACAGCATTCTCGACGCCGCCGAGCACGTGTTCTTCGAGAAGGGCGTGTCGCACACGTCGCTCGCGGACATCGCGCAGCACGCCGGCGTGACGCGCGGCGCGATCTACTGGCACTTCGCGAACAAGAGCGAACTGTTCGACGCGATGTTCGACCGCGTGTTTCTACCGATCGACGAACTGAAGCGGATGCCGCTCGACGCACCGGGCGGCAATCCGCTCGAGAAGATCCGTCAGATCCTGATCTGGTGCCTGCTCGGCGTGCAGCGCGACTCGCAGCTGCGGCGCGTGTTCAGCATCCTGTTCATGAAGTGCGAGTACGTCGCGGACATGGAGCCGCTGCTGCAACGCAACCGCGCGGGGATGAGCGAGGCGCTGCACATGATTGACGCCGATCTCGCGGTGGCCGTGGGACTCAAGCTGCTGCCCGAGCGGCTCGATACGTGGCGCGCGACGCTGATGCTGCACACGCTCGTCAGCGGCTTCGTGCGCGACATGCTGATGCTGCCCGACGAGATCGACGCCGAGCAGCATGCGGAAAAGCTCGTCGACGGCTGCTTCGACATGCTGCGTTACAGCCCGGCGATGCTGAAGGACAGCGACTGACGGCGCGGCGGGGTATGCCCCCCCGCCCCCGGCTGCCGCGTCAGGCCGCCTTCGCGCGTTGCGCACGGGCCCGCCGGCTCGACGCGGCCACCGAATCGCGCGCCGGCATCGGTGCGCCGGCCAGGCCCGCGATCCACGCGTCCGTCGACATCACGGCCGCGAAATTCGACTGGAACACCACCGTGTACGCGCGGTGAATCTCCTCGGCGCTCGCCGCGCCCGCTTCGTTCTCGTAAGGCAGCGCGCCCGTCGCATCGGCCAGGTATTCGACCTTCAGCCCCGCATGCGCCGCGTGATAGACCGTCGCCGCATTGCAGTTGTGCGTCATGTAGCCGGCCACCGCGAGCGTGTCGATCCCGTGCGCATCGAGCCACGCGGCGAGATCGGTCCCGGCGAACGAACTCGCCAGCGTCTTCTCGATCAGGTGCGCATACGGCCGGCTCGCGACCACCGCGTGCAGCGCGACGCCGTCGGAGCCCGGCGCGAAGATCGGCGCACCGGCCGGCGCGACGTGCTGCACGACGATCACCGGCACGCCGGCCGCGTGCGCGGCGTCGATCGCGCGGCCGATGTTCGCGAGCGACACGTCGAGCGGCGGATACTCGATCGGCAGGTTGCCCGTCACGTATTCGTTCTGGACGTCGATCACGATCAGCGCACGGCGGGCGGCAGGATGGGAAACGGAAGACGGGACGGCGTTCGAATTCGACATGGCGGGCTCCTGGCTGAGGGCGCCGCCCCGCCCCGGAACGGGACGGCCAGCGGCGCGATGCGATGCATTGTCGGGCCGCATCGTTCACGCGGACAGTGGCCCGATAGCCATTCTTCGATAAAATCGGGCCATCGCCATCCCGGAGCCCGTCATGGCCGCTGCCGCGCTGCCTACCCCGCCCGTTCCGACCGTCGTCGCCGTGATCGCGTACGACGGCATCAGCCCGTTCCACCTGTCGGTGCCGTCCGTCGTGTTCGGCAAGGAACGCGACGCGGCCGCGTCGCCCGTGTTCGAGTTTCGCGTCTGCTCGGCCGAACGCGGCCCGCTGTCCACGACGGGCGGCTTCACGATCACCGCGCCGTACGGGCTCGACGCGCTCGACGATGCGGACATCGTGATCGTGCCGGCGTGGCGCGACCCCGACGAAGCGCCGCCCGACGCACTGCTCGACGCGGTCCGCGCGGTCGCCGCGCGCGGCGCACAGCTCGTCGGGCTGTGCCTCGGCGCGTACGTGCTCGCCGCGGCCGGCCTGCTCGACGGCCGTCCGGCCACCACGCACTGGGCGTGGGCCGACGATTTCGCCCAACGCTTTCCGCGTGTGAAGCTCGATCCCGACGTGCTGTATGTCGACGACGGCAACCTGATGACGTCGGCCGGCACGGCAGCAGGCCTCGACTGCTGCCTGCACGTCGTGCGGCGGCGCTTCGGCTCGGACGCCGCGAACCAGATCGCGCGCCGCCTCGTGATCCCGCCGCACCGCCAGGGCGGCCAGGCCCAGTACGTGCCGCAGCCGGTCGCCGCGCACCCGCGCGATGCGCGGCTCGCGGGCCTGCTCGACTGGGTGCGCGCGCACCTCGACGCCGCGTACAGCGTCGATTCGCTCGCCGAACGCGTGCTGATGAGCCGGCGCACGTTCACGCGCCACTTCCGCCAGGCGACTGGCACGACCGTCACCGCATGGCTGCAGGCCGAGCGGCTCGCACGCGCGCAGCACCTGCTGGAAACCACCGGACAATCGATCGACGCGATCGCACAGGCGGCCGGCTACGGGTCGAGCGTGTCGCTGCGCCAGCATTTCGCGGGCGCGCTCGGCACGTCGCCGTCTGCGTATCGAAGGGAATTTCGCGGCGCCGGAGCCGGCGCCGGCCCGGTGTAACGCCGGCCGCTCAGCCGCCGTTGATCCAGCGCGCGGCGTAAAGCAGCAGCGCGACGATCACGATCATCGCCGCCCAGGCCCAGACCGGCACCGTGCCGGAGCCGCGGTGCGGGAGCGCGCTGGCCGCGCGCCCCGTCAGCGCGCCGCCCAGGTGCGGCGGCAGCGCACGCTTCGTCGCGGCCATCAGCGACGCGGGCCGCAGGAACACATGCTGGCGGCGCTGCGCGGCCGAGCGCGCACGATTCGGCGCGAGACCGTGCTTCGCCTGCACGACCGCGCAGAACTCGCGGAAGAAATCGTCGGTCCATTCGCGCAGCGCGTTGTCGATCTGCCGCCCCGGCAACTCGGCGAGCGGCCCGCTCGCCGTCGCCCAGACCACGTACTCGATGCGCGTGGCGTTCGCGTCGTCATCCGGCATCAGCACGAGCTCGACCTGGCCGCGCAACGCGCCGAGGCCGTCGGCGCGCGCCTTGAAGTTGAGCACGCGGCGCGGCCGCCCTTGCGCGTCGCCCTGCTCGGCGGCAACGTGAACGCGCACGTCGTAGCGCGCGCGCAGCGGGCCGAGCGGTACCGTGATCGTCAGCGCGAACTCGCCGCGCGCAAGCTTCACGAACGATTCGCAATGGTCGAAGCTGGCCCGCAGCAGCGCCAGATCCTCGAACGCCTCCCGCACGACAGGCGGCGCAAGCGCGACGCGTAACGTGTCGTTCAATTCCATGACGCCTCCCCGATGAACGCGCGCCGCATCAGGACGTCTCGACGAGACTGTCGATCCGTGCGACATCGAAAGCGACGTAGTGCGCAAGCACGGCCGCCGCCTCCCGCGGTTCCTCGTAACTCCATGCGGCGTTCTCGATCACGCCGTCTTCCGTCTGCAGGTCGAAATGCACGGCCTGCCCCCTGAACGGGCACGTGCTCGTGAAACCCGACTTCACGAGCCGGCGCATGTTGACGTCGCCGCGCGGCAAGTAATGGATGTCCGGCAGTCCCGTTTCGCGCACGGTCAACGCGCCGTGCGAATCCGCGTAGGTGATGCCGCGATGGATCACGCGAACGCGATGGCGGTTCGGCACGATTTCGAGTCGAGGGTCGGCTGCATCGGACATCGTTTCTCCTTCGGGCGGCCCGGCAGGCAAACCGGGCGCAGGAAACGAAAAAGCCACGGCATGGGTGCCGTGGCGTTCATTATGGGCGAAACTTCGTCCGATTGCGCGACCGGAGGCCCGGGCCGCGCGCGGCGGCTACTGCGCGCTCCACTGGAACGCGGCTTTCGCGCCGCCCTTCGCGCCGACCGTGACGGTGCGCGACTCATCGCTGCCCTGGTACGTCGCATGCACCGTATAGCGACCCGGCGGCACCTGCACGAGCATGTACGGCCCGCGCGCATCGGTCTTCAGCACTTCGGCGCCCTTGCCGTCGACGATCCGCACCTGGACGTCGGCCAGGAACTCGCCGCCCTTGCCGGTGAAGCGCAGCGCCAGCGGCCACTTCGCCTCGTTGCGCTGGAACGCCGTCGATTCGTCCTGCCCGACGCCGCCGGACACGAAGGTGACGTCGCCCTGCTGGCGCGCGGCGGGCAAGCCGTCCGACTGCGCGTACGCGCCGGTCGCACCGGCTGCGAGGCCCGCGACCAGCGCCGCGGCGACGGCAAATCGGGACACGTTGCGTAGATATTGCATGGCTCTCTCCTTGGGGTCGGAACACATACGCGGCGCTGCGTCACGCGGTCGAGCGGCGGCGGCGCCCGCCGCGGCCGGCCGGGCCGGCCGTCGGCCGTACCGGTCAGCTCAGGTCGACCGGCACGAAGATCTGCGCATTATCGCGCTGGATCAGAAGAGCAAGACTGTTGCCCGCGCCCTTGACCGCGTCGCGCAACTGCTCGGGGCTCGTGACCGGGCGGCCGTTGACCGCGAGGATCACGTCGCCGGGCTGGATGCCCGCATTGGCGGCCGGGCCGCCGGCCTGCTGCACGATCAGCCCGTGCGACAGGTTGGCGGCACTGCGCTCCTGCGGCGACAGCGGACGCACCGCGACACCCAGGCGGCCTTGCTCGACCGGCCCGCCGTCGTTCGACGCGAGCTTCGCATCGGCCATCGCGCCGAGCGTCACGCTGAGCGACTTCTTCGACTTGTCGCGCCAGATCTGCAGGTCGGCCTTCGAGCCGGGCTTCAGGTTCGCGATCTGCGCGGGCAGCGACGTCGAATCGGAGACCGGCGAACCGTTGACCGACAGGATCACGTCGCCCGGCTGCAGGCCGGCCTTCGCGGCCGGACCGTTCGGATCGACCGAGCTGACGAGCGCACCGTCCGGCTTCTGCAGCCCGAACGAACTCGCGAGCGTCTGGTTCAGCCCCTGCACGGCGACGCCGAGGCGGCCGCGGCTCACGTGGCCCGTCTTCACGAGCTCGTCCTTGACCTTGATCGCCTCGTTGATCGGGATCGCGAACGACAGGCCCTGGAAGCCGCCCGTCTGCGAGTAGATCATCGAGTTGATGCCGATCACCTCGCCCTGCAGGTTGAACAGCGGGCCGCCCGAGTTGCCGGGGTTCACCGGCACGTCGGTCTGGATGAACGGCGTGTAGTTCTCGTCCGGCAGCGCACGCGACTTCGCGCTGATGATGCCCGACGTGACCGTGTTGTCGAAGCCGTACGGCGAGCCGATCGCGACGACCCACTGGCCGACCTTGCTCTGCGCCGGATCGCCGATCTTCACGGTCGGCAGGCCGCTCGCGTCGATCTTCAGCACCGCGACGTCGGACTGCTTGTCCGCGCCGACGACCTTCGCCTTGTATTCGCGCTTGTCGGTCAGCTTGACCGTGACGACGTTTGCGCCGTCGATCACGTGCGCGTTGGTGAGGATGTACCCGTCGGAGCTGATGACGAACCCGGAACCGAGGCTTGCGCTCGGCTGGTCGTCGGGCTGCGCGTCGCCGCCCATGCCCGGCACCTGGCCGTAGAAGTGCTTGAAGAACTGGTAGAACGGGTCGCTCGGGTCGATCGGCAACTGCGGCTGCTGGACGCGCCGCGACACCTGCTTCACCACGTGCTTCGCGCTGATGTTCACGACGGCCGGGCCGTAAGTCTCGACGAGCCCGGAGAAATCGGGGATGCCGGTCTTCGCGGCGGCTTCGGCCGGCATCATTGCGGCCTGCGCGGGCGTGATGATCTGCGGATCGGCGCGGCGGGTGCCGGCGAAATAACCGGCTGACAGGGCGGCCGCCACGGCGACCGCGACGGTGCCGCGCGCAAGGAATCGGGTGTTCATCGTAGGACCTCCTCTTTGTTAGGACGCAGCGTAACGACCCTGACTTAAAGGAGGCTTAATCAGCCTTAAGCGGGGCTTAAGCGGCTGCCGGCGCGCTTCTCACGCGGATTCGGAGGGCTGCGGCGCCTCGGCCGGCATCTCGGCGTCGCGGAACACGACGCTGACGAGCAGGCCGCCCGCAGCCGCGTCGCCGAGCGACACCGTCGCGCCCTGCTGGGCCGCGACACGCTTGACGATCGCGAGCCCGAGCCCGCTGCCCGCGACGTCGGTGCGCGCCCGCGCGGAGCTGTCGCGGTAGAAGCGGTCGAACACGCGGTCGCGCTCGTCGGCCGGGATGCCGGGCCCGCTGTCGCCGATCTGGACGCAGGCGCGGCCGGCCGCGTCGCGGGTCAGCGACACGTCGATGCGCCCGCCGTCCGGCGTGTACTTCACCGCGTTGTCGAGCAGGTTGCCGAACATCACGCGCAGCGCGCCGACGTCCGCGACGACGCTCGCCGCACGCGTCTCCTCGAAGCCGAGATCGATGTCGCGCCGCTGCGCGAGCGGCGCATGCGCGGCCACGCATTCGGCGAGCAGCGCCTGCAGGTCGACCGGTTCGCGCATCGTCGCGCCGTCCGGTTCGGCGCGCGCGAGCGCGAGCAGCTGCTCGGTGAGGCGCGTCGCGCGCGACACGCCGGCCTGGAGATCCGCGACCGCCTCGCGGCGCGACGCGTCGTCCTTCGCGCGGGCGACGAGCTGCGCCTGGATCTGCACGGCCGCGAGCGGCGTGCGCAGCTCGTGCGCGGCGTCGGCGACGAAGGCCTTCTGCGTATCGAGCGCGGCCGACAGCCGCGCGAGCAGCCCGTTCAACGCGCGTACGAGCGGCTGCACCTCGAGCGGCAGGCGCGCGTCGGGCAGCGCATCGAGCGCCTCCGGCCGGCGCGCCTCGACCGCGCGCGTCACGCGGCCGAGCGGCGCGAGCCCGCGCCCGACGATCACCCAGACAGCCGCGCCGAGAAACGGCAGCAGCACGATCAACGGCCACAGCGTGCGCAGCGCGACGTTCGCCGCGAGCCGGTTGCGCACCGACAGCGGCTGCGCGAGCTGCACGACGTTGTCGCCGACGATCGCGCCGTACACGCGCCATTCGCCGCGATCGGTGCGTTCGGTCGAGAAGCCGAGTTCCGCGCGCGGCGCGATCGGCGCACGCGGATGCGAGAAGTACATCAGCACGCCGTTGCGGTTCCAGATCTGGATCACGATGCCTTCGTCGCCGTTGGTGCGCGAGCCGAACACCTGCGAGAACGGCTCCGACGGCAGCGCCGCGGCGATTTCCTGCAGCTGGTAGTCGAACAGTTCGTTCGCTTCCGCGAGCGCCTGCCGGTAGATGAGCCAGCCCGCGATGCCCACGCCCGCGACGACGATCGCGAGCAGCCAGATCAGCAATTGATGACGAATCGACCTCACGCGTCAGCTTTCCTTGACGACCATGTAGCCGAGCCCGCGCACGTTGCGGATCAGGTCCGAGCCGAGCTTCTTGCGCAGCGCGTGGATGTAGACCTCGACCGTGTTGCTGCCGATCTCCTCGCCCCAGCCGTACATCTTCTCCTCGAGCTGGCTCTTCGACAGCACCGCGCCCGGCCGCGCGAGCAGCGCCTCGAGCAGCGCGAACTCGCGCGCGGACAGCGCGACGGGCACGCCGTCGAGCGTCACCTGGTGTGAAGCGGGGTCGAGCGTCAGCGCACCGTGGCGGATCAGCGACTCGCTGCGCCCGGCCTGGCGGCGGATCAGCGCGCGCATCCGCGCGCCGAGTTCATCGAGGTCGAACGGCTTGACGAGGTAGTCGTCGGCGCCCGCGTCGAGCCCCTTCACGCGGTCGGCAATGGCGTCGCGCGCGGTGACGATCAGCACGGGCAGCGACAGCCCGCGCGCGCGCAGCGTGCGCAGCACGTCGACGCCGTCGCGCTTCGGCAGGCCGAGATCGAGCAGCAGCAGGTCGTACGTCTCGCCGCCGAGCGCCGTGAGCGCCGCGTCGCCGTCCTGCACCCAGTCGACCGCAAAGCCGTCCGAGCGCAGCGCCTTGCGCACGCCTTCGGCAATCATTCGATCATCTTCGACAAGCAGTATCCGCATCGGGACTGGCATCCATGGGGCGAGTCAAACACGCCGACCATTGTAGCGCCGCGAATCGCGTGCGCGGCACCCTGCAATGCAACAGTAAGGCGGGTTGCAAGGGGCCTGCGCGGACTTGTCTCTACAATGTGCGCTTCGGCGCCGCCGCGCGCCCTGCCCGAGCCCCTGCTTCTCCCGTATTCGCCCATGCCGATTTCCGATCTTTCCGTCCGGTTCGCCCCCCGCGCCCGCCTGTGCCTGCGCGCAGCCGCCGTCGTCGCCACCTGCACGGCCCTCGCGTTCGCACCGTCCGCGCAGGCCCGCAAGCATTCCGCCAAGGGAGCGCGCAAGACCGCCGTCGTATCGCCCGCCGCGCGTGCGGCCGGCCTGCCGGCGTCCGTGCTCGTCGCGCTGCAGCGCGCGAAGGTGCCGGCCTCGGCGATGAGCGTCGTCGTCGAGCGCGTCGGCGATCCCGAACCGCTGATCGCGTGGAATGCGAGCCGGCCGATGCTGCCGGCCTCGACGATGAAGCTCGTGACGACCTTCTCGGGCCTGTCGATCCTCGGCCCCGACTACCGCTGGCGCACGACCGCGTACACGGACGGCACCATTGACCCCGACGGCACGCTGCAGGGCAACCTGTACATCAAGGGCACCGGCGATCCGAAGCTCGTGCCCGAAGAACTGATCGACCTCGTCGACAAGCTCCGCAAGGCCGGCGTCAAGCGCGTGGCCGGCGGCCTCGTGCTCGACAAGACCTATTTCGCAACGTCGACCCGCGACCTGCCGTCGTTCGACGACGACGCCAGCGCGCCGTACAACGTCGGCCCCGATCCGCTGCTGTATGCGTTCAAGGCCGTGTCGTTCACGGTCACGCCGGGCGACGACGGCAAGGTGGCCGTCGACGTGCTGCCGCCGCTCGCGAACCTGTCGATCGACAACCAGCTCGTCGAAGGCTCGGGCTCGTGCAGCGCGGCCGCCGCGGCCGCGCGCCCGACGCTGTCGGCCGGCGGCGGGATCATGACGGCCTCGTTCGCCGGCGACTATCCGCTGCGCTGCGGCGCGCACACGACCAACCTCGCGATCCTCGATCACACGACGTTCTTCGCGCGCGGCTTCCTCGCGCTGTGGCAGCAGGACGGCGGCACGATCGCGGGGCCCGTGAGCGAAGGCAAGGTGCCGACCACCGCACGGCCCCTCGCCGTGCATCACAGCCCGGTGCTCGGCAGCATCGTCTACGACATCAACAAGTTCAGCAACAACGTGATGGCGCGCAACCTGTTCCTGACGATCGGCGCGGTGAGCGGCAAGCCGCCCGCGACGCCCGAACAGTCGAGTCGCGTGATCCAGGCGTTCCTGCAGAAGAACGGCATCGCGATGCCCGACCTCGTGCTCGAGAACGGCTCGGGCCTGTCGCGCGAAGAACATGTGAGCGCGCTGTCGCTCGCCGCGCTGCTGCAGGCCGCGAACGCAAGCCCCGTCGCGCAGACCTTCGTCGATTCGCTGCCGATCGCCGGCATCGACGGCACGATGAAGAACCGCCTCACCAACGCCGGCGTGCTCGGCAACGCGCACATCAAGACCGGCACGCTGCGCGACGTGCGCGCGATCGCGGGCTATGTCGGCGGCGCCGACGGCCAGAGCTACATCGTCGTCAGCTTCATCAACAACGATCACGCGGAAGGCGCGCGCGCCGCGCACGACACGCTGCTCGAGTGGATCTACGCGGGCGCGCACTGACGCGCCGCACCCCGCGCATCGGGCCGCCCTCACGGGCGGCCCGAGCCGTTTTCCGCCGCCCCGAACACGGAATTTCGCCCTCCCCGGTTTGAAACACCCCCGCCGCCGGCGCGCGCCGCGCCGTGCGCCAACCGCGCCCGTAAAACAGGGCCGCACCGCCGGGCCCCGCGCCGCGCGGCTTCCGTAGAAACCCTGTCCTCAGAGGGAACCCTCTACGCTGCCCCCTCGCCTAGCGCGTGGCGATTGCGTAGGCTGTTGGCCTGACCGATATCTACAACGGGCCATACGCCCGGCCTCATGGCTTGCAGGGGAAAGAAGGAGACACGCCCATGCGATTCGACGTCGAATTGCTTCTGCTCGCGCTGGCGCCCGTCTTCCTGCTCTGCATCGCGTGGGAGGCCTGGCACCTCGCCCGCACCCGTGCGCAGGACCATCTCTATGCGTGGCGCGACACGCTGTGCAACGCGGCGCTCGCGCTGATGCACCAGGGCGCCGACAAGATCGCATGGCTGTTCGTGATCCCCGTCTACGCGTACTGCTACCAGCACTATCGCCTGTTCACGTGGCACGACAGCTGGCTGTCGTTCGCAGTGCTGTTCGTCGCACAGGACTTCCTCTACTACGTATTCCATCGCGCGAGCCATCGCGTGCGTTGGCTGTGGGCCGCGCACGTCGTGCACCACTCGTCCGAGCGGATGAATTTCTCGACCGCGTTCCGCCAGAGCCTGATGTACCCCGTCGCGGGCATGTGGGTGTTCTGGCTGCCGCTCGCGTTCGCCGGCTTTCCGCCGCAACAGGTCGTCGGCATCGTGCTGATCAACCTCGCGTTCCAGTTCTTCGTGCACACGCAGGCGATCGGCAAGCTCGGCTGGCTCGAATACGTGCTGAACACGCCGTCGATCCACCGCGCGCACCATGCACGCAACGCGCGCTACATCGACCGCAATTACGCAGGCGTCCTGGTGATCTGGGACCGCCTGTTCGGCAGCTACGTCGACGAAACGCCCGACGACCCGCCGCAGTACGGGATCGTCGAGCGACTCGGCTCGAACAACCCGCTCGTCGCGACGTTCCACGAGTGGGTGTCGATGGCGTCCGACGCGTTGCGCGTCGACGGATGGCGCAACAAGCTGCGCGCGATTTTCGGCCCGCCCGAATGGGCGAGCGCTTATCATGCGCAGATTGCCGAGGCCGCGAACCAGGATCCGCGCACCGTGCCGCTGGCGGCTGCGCGTAACCAATAAACCGTTTCAGCCAACGGCCGCCGCGCAGCCCGGAACCGAGCAGGCACGCGGCAGATGAGAAACACATCAGGCCATATCTACGAGGAGATCGAACGATGCAGACACAACAACACGCACCTTCCCGCACCCGTCAGCGCATGCTGCGCACCGCGCAGGCCGCGATCGCCGGCGCCGCGCTCGCGCTGCTCGCCGCGTGCGGCGGCGGTGACGACAACAACAGCAGCAGCAGCGCATCGAACACGCCGCCGTCGGGCGTGAAGATGCAGATCGTGTCGTTCGGCGACAGCCTGTCGGACGCGGGCACCTACTCGCAGATCAAGCTCGGCTTCGGCGGCGGCCGCTTCACGACGAACCCGGGCCAGGTGTGGACGCAGAACGTCGCGCAGTACTACGGCGACACGCTGCAGCCCGCGAACCAGGGCGGCTTCGGCATCCCGCTGCAGGCCACCGGCGGCCTCGGCTACGCACAAGGCGGCTCGCGCGTGACGCTGCAGCCGGGCATCGGCCACGCGGACGCCAGCGTGCCGAACGCCGACTACGCGCAGGCCACGACGACGCCGATCGCCGACCAGGTCAAGCAGTACATATCGCAGCACGGCAGCTTCAACGCCGGCCAGATCGTGCTGGTCAACGGCGGCGCGAACGACATCTTCTACCAGGCGCAGGTCGCGCAGGCACAAGGCAACACGCCGGCCGCGCAGCTCGCGGCCGCACAGGCGATCGGCCTGGCCGCACAGCAGCTCGGCGGCATCGTCCAGCAGATCGTCGCGGCCGGCGCGACGCACGTGTTCGTCGCGAACGTGCCGGACATCGGCGGCACGCCGCTCGCGCTGCAGGGCGGCACGCAGGCTGCGTTCACGCAACTGTCGGGCCTGTTCAACAAGACGCTCGTCGGCACGCTCGCCGCGCTGAAGGTCGACCCGACGAAGTATGCGGTGGTCGATGTGTTTACGTGGCAGGACGGCATCGCGGCCAACTACCAGGCGAACGGTTTCAGCGTGTCGAACACCGACACCGCCTGCAACCTGAAGGCAATGGTCCAGGCCGCCACGCAGTACGGCGTCGCGAACGCGACCGCATTCGGCTCGTCGCTGTTCTGCTCGCCGCAGACCTACACGGTCGCGAACGCGGACCAGACCTACATGTTCGCCGACACGGTCCACCCGACGACGCACCTGCACGCGCTGTTCGCCCAGTTCGTCGAACAGCAGATCGCGAAGTCCGGCGTCGGCAAGTAAGCGGCCGGCCACGCGCCCAAACGAAAACGCCCGACCGGTTCGCCGGTCGGGCGTTTTTTCATGCGTGAAGCGAAACGAGCGTCAGTCGCGCGCTTCGAACGCGGCCGCCGCGCGGCCGAGGCGATCGTTGACCGCGATCCATTCGACGGTCTCGGGCAGTTTCTCGACGAGGATACGCGCGACTTGCGCACGATCGAGCGCGCGCAGCATCCCGTACAGGTCGCGTGCATAGGCTTGCGGATCTTCCGGCGCCGCGACGAAATGCACGCCGTCGGCCTGCGCCCAGCGTCCCGCGCGCGATGCACGGGCGACGAGCGCAACGCGTTCGCCATCGGTTTGCGCAGCCGCGAGCAGCGGTTCGAGCGCATCGAACGGCAGCAACGCGAGCGGCGTGCGCGGCGCGTAATGCGCTTTCAGCGTGCCCGATGCGCGCGGTGCCGTTGCATCGCTGCCGTCCGGCAGCTGCGGCGCGCGGCCGAGCACGTCGGCGATCTGTTGCGGCGTCACGTGGCCCGGGCGCAGCAGCGCCGGGAAGCCGCGCGACAGGTCGAGAATCGTCGATTCGATGCCGACTTCCGATGCACCGCCGTCGAGCACGTGCACGGTGTCGCCGAATTCGTCGCGCACGTGCTGCGCGGTCGTCGGGCTCACGTGGCCGAACCGGTTCGCGGACGGCGCCGCCACCCCGCCGTGGCCGCCGCGCCGCGCGCTGAATGCGGCCAGCAGCGCCTGCGCGACCGGATGCGACGGGCAGCGCAGCCCGACCGAATCCTGCCCGCCGCTCACGGCGTCCGGAATGCGCGCATGGCGCTTCAGGATCAGCGTCAGCGGGCCCGGCCAGAATGCGTCGATCAACGCGTGCGCGTCGGGCGGCAGGTCGTCGGCCCAGTAGCCGGGATCGCCGCCCGGCGGCAGATGCACGATCACCGGATGGTTCGCGGGCCGCCCTTTCGCCGCGTAGATGCGCGCGACGGCTTCGGGGTTCGCCGCGTCGCCGCCGAGCCCGTAGACGGTCTCGGTCGGGAACGCGACGAGCTGCCCCGCGTCGAGCAGCGCGGCGGCCGCGTCGATCTGGGCAAGCGTCACGGACTTCGGGAGATCGATGGGCATCGGCCGGCGCCTCAGTCGAGCGGCACGCGCAGCAGCTGCGCGCATGCGGTGGCGGCAGCAACGGCTTCGTCGCGCGTCTCGGCCGTGAAGTTCACGTGGCCCATCTTGCGGCCGGCCCGTGCGTCTTCCTTGCCGTACAGGTGCAGGTGCGCAGCCGGCATCGCAGCGACCGTGTCCCACGGCGGCGTGACGGCATCGGCCGCTGCCCCGTCGGGGAACCACACGTCGCCGAGGATGTTCAGCATCGCGGCCGGCGAATGCTGGCGCGGGTTGCCGAGCGGCATGCGCGTCATCGCGCGCACCTGCTGCTCGAACTGGCTCGTTGCGCACGCATCGACCGTGTAGTGGCCGGAGTTGTGCGGGCGCGGCGCCATTTCGTTCGCGACGAACGAGCCGTCTTCCAGCACGAAGAATTCGACGCACAGCACGCCGACGTAGCCGAGCGTATCGGCGATCCGCACGGCAGCCTGCTGCGCCTCTGCGACGCGCGCGGCATCGGCGGCCGGCGCCGGCACGACCGTCAGCGCGAGGATGCCGTTGTGGTGCACGTTCTGCGCGAGCGGGAAGGCGGCCGAGCGGCCGTCCGCGCCGCGCGCGATCAGTGCCGACACTTCGTATTTCAGCGGCAGGCGCTTCTCGAGCACGCACGGCACGCCGCCGAGCGCCGCATGGGCGTCGCGCGCTTCCTGCGCGGTGCTCACCCGCACCTGGCCCTTGCCGTCGTAGCCGAGGCGCGCCGTCTTCAGGATGCCCGGCAGCACCGCGCCTAGCGCGGCATCGTCGAGCGCGGCGAGCGCCGCCGACGATTCGATCACGACGTGCGGCGCGACGGGCACGCCCGACGCCTCGATGAAGCGCTTCTCCGCGATCCGGTCCTGCGCGACCGCGACGCAGCGGCCGGCAGGCGCGACGAACGTCGTGCGCGCGAGGAAATCGAGGCTCGCGGCCGGCACGTTCTCGAACTCCGTCGACACTGCGTCGCACAGATCGGCCAGTTCGGCGAGCGCGGCTTCGTCGTCGTACGCCGCGCGCAGATGGCGGTCGGCGACCGCGCCGGCGGGGCTCGTCGGATCGGGGTCGAGCACGGCGACGCGATAACCCATCGACTGGGCGGCAAAGCAGAACATGCGGCCGAGCTGGCCACCGCCGACCATGCCCAGCCACGCGCCGGGCAGGATCGGGGAAACGGAATCAGGAGTTGCGGTCATGTCAGTGGTCGGTCGCGGCGGAACGCGGAAATGCCCGCCGCAGTGGGAAAATCCGGCGCCGGCCGCGTCGCGCGGCCGCGCGCCATGCCGTCATTCCAGCGGCGGCAGCACCATCGCGTGCGCAGCTTCGTTCTGCCGCACGCGGAACGCGGCGAGCCGGTTCGCATAGTCGACCGAATGGCCGGACAGGATCGACACGGCGAACAGCGCGGCATTCGCGGCGCCGGCCTCGCCGATCGCGAACGTCGCGACGGGCACGCCCTTCGGCATCTGCACGATCGAATGGAGCGAATCGACGCCCTTCAGGTACTTGCTCGCGACCGGCACGCCGAGCACGGGCACCGTGGTCTTCGCGGCCAGCATGCCGGGCAGGTGCGCGGCGCCGCCGGCGCCCGCGATGATCGCCCGCAGCCCGCGCTCGCGCGCCTTCTCCGCATAGTCGAACATCTCGTCGGGCATCCGGTGCGCGGACACGACCTTCGCTTCGTACGGTACGCCGAATTCCTGCAGGATCGCGACCGCGTGCTTCATCACGTCCCAGTCGGAACTCGAACCCATCAGCACGCCGACGAGCGGCGCACTGTGCGTGTGGGCAGTCTGGACTTCGCTCATTGTTCCTTTCCTCGATCAGGCAAGCGACTGGCCGGTGATGCGCTCGAGCGCTTCCTGGTACTTCGCGGCCGTCTTCTCGACGACGTCGGCCGGCAGCGCCGGCGCCGGCGCCGTCTTGCCCCACGGCTGCGCCTCGAGCCAGTCGCGCACGAACTGCTTGTCGAACGACGGCGGGTTCGTGCCGACTTCGTACTGGTCGGCCGGCCAGAAGCGCGACGAATCGGCCGTCAGCACTTCGTCCATCAGGTACAGCTTGCCGTGGTTGTCGAGGCCGAATTCGAACTTCGTGTCGGCGATGATGATGCCGCGCGTCGCCGCGTAGTCGGCCGCTTCCTTGTACAGCTTGATCGAGATGTCGCGGATCGTCGCGGCCAGCTCGGTGCCGATGCGGCGCTCGGTTTCCTCGAACGTGATGTTCTCGTCGTGCTCGCCCATCTCGGCCTTCGCGGCCGGCGTGAAGATCGGCTCGGGCAGCTTCTGCGCGTTCTGCAGGCCTTCCGGCAGTTGCACGCCGCACACGGCGCCCGACGCCTGGTATTCCTTCCAGCCGCTGCCGGCCAGGTAGCCGCGCACGACCGCTTCGATCATGATCGGCTCGAGGCGCTTGACGACCACGCCGCGGCCCTTCACCTGCTCGACCTCGTCGGCCGCGACGACCGCTTCCGGCGCATCGCCCGTCAGGTGGTTCGGCACGATGTGCGCGAGCTTGTCGAACCAGAAGTTCGCCATCTGGTTCAGCACGCGGCCCTTGTTCGGAATCGGCTCGCCCATCACCACGTCGAATGCCGACAGACGGTCGGTCGTGACGATCAGGAGCTTGTCGTTGCCGACCGCGTAGTTATCGCGGACCTTGCCGCGACCGAGGAGCGGCAGCGAGCGGAGCGTGGATTCGTAAAGGGTAGACATCGTCTTTTCGCAGATAAGGAGCCAAACAAAAAGGGAAACGCCGTTCCCCGCGGCAGGCGGGAACGGCGGTCTTGCAATACGTCGGCGAACCGGCGGGCGACAACGCCCGGCGGTTGCCGGCCGGCCCTCGTTCGGCCGGACGAAACGGCTGCCGGGGCCGGATCAGATCCGGCAACCGGGCGGCCAGCCCCGGCCTTGCGGCGGGGGCAATCGTACTACAGTCTCAGCGCACGACCTGCGCGAGCGCGCCGGACTTGTACTGCTCGGCGATCTTGTCGAGCGACACCGGCTTGATCTTGCCGGCCTGGCCTTCGCAGCCGAACGCGAGGTAACGGTCGACGCAAACCTGTTTCGCCGCTTCGCGCGCGGGCTTCAGGTAGTCGCGCGGATCGAACTTGCCCGGGTTCTCGAACAGGTAGCGGCGGATCGCGCCGGTGATCGCGAGACGCAGGTCGGTGTCGATGTTGATCTTGCGCACGCCGTGCTTGATGCCTTCCTGGATTTCCTCGACCGGCACGCCGTAGGTTTCCTTCATGTCGCCGCCGAATTCGCGGATCTCGGCCAGCAGCTCCTGCGGCACCGACGACGAACCGTGCATCACGAGGTGCGTGTTCGGGATGCGCGCGTGGATTTCCTTGATGCGCTGGATCGACAGGATGTCGCCCGTCGGCTTCTTCGAGAACTTGTACGCACCGTGCGACGTGCCGATCGCGATCGCGAGCGCGTCGCACTGCGTGAGCTTCACGAAGTCGGCGGCCTGCTCCGGATCGGTCAGCAGCTGCTCGCGGGTCATCGTGCCTTCCGCGCCGTGGCCGTCTTCCTTGTCGCCCTTCATCGTCTCGAGCGAGCCGAGCACGCCGAGTTCGGCTTCGACCGTCACGCCGATCGAGTGCGCCATCTCGACGACCTTGCGCGACACGTCGACGTTGTACTCGTACGACGCGACCGTCTTGCCGTCGGCTTCGAGCGAACCGTCCATCATCACGCTCGTGAAGCCGCTGCGGATCGCGGCCGTACAGACTGCCGGCGACTGGCCGTGATCCTGGTGCATCACGACCGGGATGTGCGGGTACGACTCGACGGCTGCTTCGATCAGGTGGCGCAGGAACGGCTCGCCCGCATACTTACGCGCGCCGGCCGATGCCTGCATGATCACGGGCGCGCCGACCTGGTCCGCCGCCGCCATGATCGCCTGGACTTGCTCCAGATTGTTCACGTTGAAGGCCGGCAGGCCGTAACCGTGCTCTGCCGCGTGGTCCAGCAATTGACGCATTGATACGAGAGGCATTGTGGAACTCCTTGGAATGAAAACCGGTGCGCCCTGACGCCGGCGCGGCAGCCGGCCCCGATTGGACCGGGGCGGCGCGGCGCGGCTGAGCGTCGAATAGCCGCATTTTATCGCGAAGCGCCTCCGATTCCGACCGCCCCGTGGCGCCCGCTCGCAATTTGTTACGTTCGCACGGCACAATGCGGGCAAAAAAGAGAAAAAAAGCCGCGCGGGGCTTCGGACCCCACGCGGCTTTCGGGTAAAAAAACGGTGCCAGATCGATTTTCAGCCGATCCGGACGGACGGCCACGAGGCCGGCCCGATGCCCGGCCGGCGCTCGACTCAGTAGTGCTCGCCCACCCGCACGATCTTCAGCGTGTTGGTGCCGCCCGCCTGCCCCATCGGCTCGCCGACCGTCAGCACGACCATGTCGCCGTGCTGCACGTAGCCTTGCTTGACGACGATCTCGAGCGCTGCCTGCAGCGCCGAATCGCGGTCGCTATTGAAGTCGACGTGCAGCGGCGTCACGTTGCGGTACAGCGCCATCGTGCGTTCGCTGCCGACGCGCGGCGTCAGCGCGAAGATCGGCACGTGCGTGTAGTGACGCGACATCCACAGCGCGGTCGCGCCCGATTCGGTCAGCGCGATGATGGCCTTCGCGCCGAGGTGGTACGCGGTGAACAGCGCGCCCATCGCGATCGACTGGTCGATTCGCGTGAACGTGCGGTCGAGGAAATCCTTGTCGAGTTCGACCTCTTCGGACTTTTCCGCTTCGACGCAGACGGCCGCCATCGACTCGATCGTGACGACCGGGTACTTGCCGGCGGCCGTCTCGGCCGACAGCATCACAGCGTCGGTGCCGTCGAGCACCGCGTTGGCGACGTCCGACACTTCCGCGCGGGTCGGCACGGGGGCGTGGATCATCGATTCCATCATCTGCGTCGCGGTGATCACGAGCTTGTTCGACTCGCGCGCCATCCGGATCATCCGCTTCTGCAGCGCCGGCACGGCCGCGTTGCCCACTTCCACCGCGAGGTCGCCGCGCGCGACCATGATGCCGTCGGATGCGTCGAGGATGCTCTGCAGCGCCGGGATCGCTTCCGCGCGCTCGATCTTCGCGATCATCTTCGGCTTGATGCCGTACGGCGCGCCCGCGATGTTCGCGAGCTGGCGCGCCATTTCCATGTCGGTCGCGTTCTTCGGGAACGACACCGCCACCAGGTCCGCGCCGAGCGACATCGCGGTGCGGATGTCTTCCATGTCCTTCGCGGTCAGAGCCGGCGCCGACAGGCCGCCGCCCTGGCGGTTGATCCCCTTGTTGTTCGACAGCTCGCCGCCCACCTTGACGATCGTGTGGATCTCGTCGCCGAGCACGCGCTCGACGGTCAGCACGATCAGGCCGTCGTTCAGCAGCAGCAGGTCGCCCGGCCGCAGGTCGCGCGGCAGTTCCTTGTAGTCGAGGCCGACGCGCTCGTCGTTGCCGAGTTCGCAGGCGGCGTCGAGGATGAACGGCTGCCCCGGCACGAGCGTGGTCTTGCCGTTCTCGAACTTGCCGACGCGGATCTTCGGGCCCTGGAGGTCGGCCATGATCGCGATCTCGCGGCCAACCTTGCGGGCGGCCTCGCGCACCATCTCGGCGCGCTGGCGGTGATCGTCGGCCGTACCGTGCGAAAAATTGAGCCGCACGACGTCGAGGCCCGCCTGCATCATCTGCAGCAGAATCTCCGGCGAACTGGAAGCCGGGCCGATCGTGGCGACTATCTTGGTGGCGCGCTGCATGAAACTCCTCATCTGGATCAAGGTGGATGCGCTGGGTGAAACGCTGCGAGAGCCGGAAGCGGCGGGCCCAGCGGCGGCCGTTCCGGGGGGCGTGCCGGTGCTTGCGCCCGGCATCGCTTTGTTCTGAATCTCGTGGTGCAGTGCGGCCGCGTCGCCGGCAGCCGCCGGTGCGCGCGGGGCGGTGTTCGCCCGCGCGGGCGCGCGTTTGCGCTTGCCCGCGCCGGCCGGCTGCTCCGCTTTCGCGGAGCGCGCGGCCTTCGTCACCCCTGCGCGCGCCGCCACGCTCAGGCCGCCCGCGTTTCGAGCACTTCCACCGCCGGCAGCTTCTTCCCTTCGAGGAACTCGAGGAAGGCGCCGCCGCCCGTCGAGATGTAGCTGACCTGGTCGTGGATGCCGTACTTCGCGATGGCCGCGAGCGTGTCGCCGCCGCCCGCGATCGAGAACGCGGACGATTTGGCGATCGCGTCGGCGAGCGTCCTGGTGCCGTTGCCGAACTGGTCGAACTCGAACACGCCGACCGGGCCGTTCCACACGATCGTGCCGGCCTTCTCGAGCTGGCTCGCGAGCGCCTTGGCGGTATCCGGGCCGATGTCGAGGATCATGTCGTCCGCTTCGATGTCGGCGACCTGCTTCACCGTGGCCACGGCCGTCGGCGAGAATTCCTTCGCGGTGACGACGTCGGTCGGGATCGGCACCGACGCGCCGCGCTCGCGCGCTTCGTCGATGATCGCCTTCGCCTCGTTGACGAGGTCGGCTTCCGCGAGCGACTTGCCGATCGACAGGCCGGCCGCGAGCATGAACGTGTTGGCGATGCCGCCGCCGACGATCAGCTGGTCGACCTTGCCGGCCAGCGACTTCAGGATGGTCAGCTTGGTCGACACCTTCGAGCCCGCGACGATCGCCACCAGCGGGCGCGCCGGGTTGCCGAGCGCCTTGCCGAGCGCGTCGAGTTCGGCGGCCAGCAGCGGGCCCGCGCATGCGACCGGCGCGTACTTCGCGATCCCGTGGGTGGTCGCTTCCGCGCGGTGCGCGGTGCCGAACGCGTCGTTCACGTACACGTCGCAGAGCTTCGCCATCTTCTGGGCGAGCTCGTCCGAATTCTTCTTCTCGCCCTTGTTGACGCGGCAGTTCTCGAGCAGCACGACCTGGCCCGGCGCGACGTTCACGCCGTTCTCGACCCAGTTCGACACCAGCGGCACGTCACGGCCGAGCAATTCGGCGAGGCGTTTCGCGACCGGTGCGAGCGAGTCTTCCGGCTTGAATTCGCCTTCGGTCGGACGGCCGAGGTGCGACGTGACCATCACGGCCGCGCCGGCGTCGAGCGCGGCCTGGATGGCCGGCACGGACGCACGCACGCGCGTGTCTTCGGTGATGTTGCCCTGGTCGTCCTGCGGGACGTTCAGGTCGGCGCGGATGAACACCCGCTTGCCGGCGAGCTGGCCGGCGGCGATCAGGTCGGTAAGACGCTTGACTTGGCTCATGTTGGACAAATTGAAGTAGTGGATGGGGAAAGGGGGTTCACGCTGGACGTGCGCGGGCTGCCGCGAAAGGGCGCCGGATGCGGCCGTGGCTGGCGGTTCGCATGACGCGCACGGGTAAAAAATCTCGAACGGGCATTCTAGCCGATCCACCCGGCAGACTGACCCGCGGGCGGCGAATTCCGCCTATTTGGGATCGCACGCGGCAGCGGACACGTTGCCGCAGCGCAGCAATGCATGGGCGCGGGCGGCAGGCCGGAGCGGCGGCTCATCAGAAGACCAGGCGCAGGGCGGTGAACACGAGCATCCCGACGACGATCGTGCCGAGCATGCTGCGCCGCCACAAGAACCAGCCGAGGCCGGCGAGCGCCGCGTAGAACGGATGGTTGGACAACGCGAACGACAGCCCGGCCGGCGTTTCGAGCACGTCGGGCAGCACGACGGCGACCAGCGCGGCCGCCGGCGCGTAGCGCAGCGCGCGCTGCGCGCGTTCGGGCAGCACGGTGCGCTCGCCGCCGATCAGGAACAGCGCGCGCGTGACGGCCGTGACGACCGTCATCCCGATGATGACGATCCAGATCTCCGTCGCGCTCATTCAATTTCCTTTTCGTGCACGGTTTCGGTACGGATGCGCCGCCAGTCGGCCCGTTCGACGAAGAAGTCGGCCGTGCAGCCGGCCGCGAGCGCGGCGAGCACCGCGAGCGGCAGCGCAAGCCGGTACGGCAGGTCGAACGCGATCAGCGACACGATGCCCGCGACGGCAACGGCCGCGAGCGTCGAGCGGTTCGCGACCGCCGACACCATGATCGGGATCAGCGCGAGCGTGCCGGCCAGTTCCAGCCCCCAGCTCGCGGGGAAGAAGCTCGCGAGCAGGATGCCGGCGAGCGACGACACCTGCCACGATGCCCAGCTCGCGAGCGCCATCCCCCAGAAATACGCTTCCTTGCCCGGCACGTGGCCGTAGGCAAAGCCCTGTTTCTGGAACAGCAGGTAGATCACGTCGCCGTTGAAATAGCCGATCGCGAGGCGCCGCCACAGCGGCAGGTAGGAAAAATGGGGCGCCAGCCCGGCGCTGAAGATCACGAAGCGCATGTTGACCATCGCGGCCGTAAGCAGCACGGTCCAGATCGGCAGCTTCGCCGCGAGGAGCGGCAGCACCGCGAGCTGCGACGAGCCCGCGTAGACGAAGATCGACATCGCGCTCGCCTGCCCGAGCGTCATGACCGACTTGCTCATCGCGATGCCGGTGACGAGGCCCCAGGACAGGATCGCCATCAATGTCGGGGAATAGTCGCGCGCGCCCTGGATCAGCGCGAAGCGGTCGGTGGCGGACAATCGAGCGAGCATGGGAAAGCGGGCCGCAGCGGGCGGTTCGTCGGGGCGCCGGCGCCTCCTGCCGGTACGTCCCGTCGTTATTGGAATCGGTACCGGGCGATTATAGCGCCGCCCCTGTGCCGACCGACCGGATCGCCGCCAAATGACGCTAAAATAAGCGTCTTTCCGGCTCAACGCTGCATACAACCGCATCCCAGGAGAAATCTATGTCAATGGCCGACCGCGACGGCAAGATCTGGATGGACGGCAAGCTGATCGACTGGCGCGACGCCAAGATCCACGTCCTGACCCACACGCTGCACTACGGCATGGGCGTCTTCGAGGGCGTGCGCGCGTACAAGTCGGCCGACGGCAGCACCGCGATCTTCCGCCTGCGCGAGCACACCAAACGTCTGCTGAATTCGGCGAAGATCTTCCAGATGGACGTGCCGTTCGACCGCGAGACGCTCGAAGCCGCGCAGCTCGCGGTCGTGCGCGAGAACAAGCTCGACTCGGGCTACCTGCGCCCGATCATCTGGGTCGGCTCGGAAAAGCTCGGCGTGGCCGCGAAAGGCAACACGATCCACGTCGCGATCGCCGCGTGGCCGTGGGGTGCATACCTCGGCGAAGACGGCCTCGCGAAGGGCATCCGCGTGAAGACGTCGTCGTTCACGCGCCACCACGTGAACGTGTCGATGGTGCGCGCGAAGGCATCGGGCTGGTACGTGAACTCGATCCTGGCGAACCAGGAAGCGACCGCCGACGGCTACGACGAAGCGCTGCTGCTCGACGTCGACGGCTACGTGTCGGAAGGCTCGGGCGAGAACTTCTTCCTCGTGAACAACGGCAAGCTGTACACGCCCGACCTGTCGTCGTGCCTCGACGGCATCACGCGCGATACGGTCATCACGATCGCGAAGGATGCCGGCATCGAGGTCATCGAGAAGCGCATCACGCGCGACGAGGTCTACACGGCCGACGAGGCGTTCTTCACCGGCACGGCCGCTGAAGTCACGCCGATCCGCGAGCTCGACAACCGCACGATCGGCAGCGGCGCGCGCGGCCCCGTCACGGAAAAGCTCCAGTCGGCGTTTTTCGATATCGTGTCGGGCAAGAACGCGAAGTACGCGCACTGGCTGACGAAGGTCTGAGCGCGCCGCGCCACCGACCGCCCCACAAAAGAGTGATAAGAGAAAGTCTCATGAGTGAAATCAAGGAAATGCCGCTGGTCGAGCTGACGGCCAAGGATCTTCCCGCCTACTGCCCGAACCCGGCCATGGCGCGCTGGAGTGCCCATCCGCGCGTCTTCATCGACGTGTCGCACGGCGAAGCGCGCTGCCCGTACTGCGGCACGCGCTACAAGCTGCGCGACGGCGAGGTCGTCAAGGGCCACTGAGCCCGGGCGGCCGGGCCCGCGGGCCCGCCGACTCGCAAGGCGGCGCAGCCGGACCTCCGGCGCGCCGCCCTTCTCCATTCTGGCAACCCGAACGCGGCGCCCGTGCGCCGTGATTCATTACGACATCGGAAGTCGACCTGATGCGTCGAGCGCTGGTTATCGCACCGAACTGGATCGGTGACGCATTGATGGCGCAGCCGCTTTTTGCGCTGCTGAAAAAACTCCATCCCCGCATCGCGATCGATGCCGTCGCACCCTCTTGGGTGGCGCCGGTGCTCGAGCGGATGCCCGAGATCCACGATGTCTACGCGACCGATCTCGCGCACGGCAAGCTGCAGCTGCTGCGCCGCTGGCAGCTCGCGAGCGACCTGCGCGACGTCGGCTACGACGCGGCGTACGTGCTGCCGAACTCGCTGAAGTCCGCCGTGATCCCGTGGCTCGCGAACATCCCGCTGCGGATCGGCTATACCGGCGAGCACCGCTACGGGCTGCTGAACGTGCGGCACGCGAACCCCGACAAGTCGGGCGAGCGGCCGCCGATGACGACCCACTACGCGGCGCTCGCGTACGCGCCGGGCGCGAAGCTGCCCGAGTCGATGAAGGCGCTGCCCGCGCCGCGCCTCGACGCGGACCTGAACGAGACGGCGCGCGTGTCCGCGCGTTTCAATCTCGATACCAGGAAGCCGCTCGTCGTGTTCTGCCCGGGCGCCGAATACGGCCCGGCCAAGCGCTGGCCGCCCGAGCACTTCGCGACGCTCGCGACGATCGTCCACCAGTCGTTCCCGTACACGCAGATCGTCGCGCTCGGCTCGCAGAAGGATGCGGCGGCCGCGCAGGCGATCGCCGACCACGCGCCGAACGTGCGCAACCTGTGCGGGCAGACGTCGCTGTCGGAGGCGTGCGCGCTGATCGCGCGCGCGAACGCGGTCGTCACCAACGATTCGGGGCTGATGCACGTCGCGGCCGCGCTGCGCCGGCCGCTCGTCGCGCTGTACGGATCGACCGATCCGCGCCACACCCCTCCGCTGTCGGACCTGGCGAAGGTACAATGGCTGCATCTCGAATGCAGTCCCTGCTTCGAACGCGAGTGCCCGCTCGGCCACCTGAAGTGCCTGCGCGAACTCGGTCCCGAGCAGGTATTCGGCGATTTGCGCGGCATGCTCGTCGGGCAGCGCTGACCCTGGCCGGCAGCGTCGCACGGCGCGCCGGGCAATCCGATTCACCGGTGTACGGCGGCTCCATGAGGGCCGCCGTGCTGAATACGGCGCGCGACGCGCGCGAGAGATAACCCCGATGCCACGTTTTGCCCGCCTTTTCGAAGCCGCTGCCGATACGCTGAACGCCTACTACCAGGCCGTCGCCGATGCCAATCTCGACGCGCTGCTGGCGTTGTGGATCGACGAGGATTTCGCCAGCTGCGTATGGGCGGACGGCGAGCATCTGCACGGCCTCGACCAGATCCGCAGCGGGCTCGCGAACCGGCTCGCCACGCGCCCCGTGACGATCGAGCCGCTCGACATCCGCGTGTACGACAGCCTCGGCACGGTCGTGTATACGATCGCCGAAGCGCATCAGCAGGCCGACCTGACGGCCGAACCCGACATGGTTTTCGCGACGTACGTGATGATTCACGAACGCGGCGAATGGCGCATCGCGCACATCCACGCGAGCCCGATTCCCGAACAGGCGGCCGGGCAGTTCGCCGCCAAAATCCGTCACGGTCAGGGCCCGCTGCACTGACGAAGAGACGAAGCAACGCATACGCGGGGCGATCATGAGTACGGCTTCTCCGCCCACCTCGCCGCTGACCGGGGCCCCGGCCCCAGACGACGACACACTGCGCTATCGCGCACCGCGCTGGCTACCGAACAGTCACGCGCAAACCATCGTGCCCGCGCTGTTCGTGCGGCGTCCGGTTGTCGCTTACCGGCGAGAGCGATGGGAAACCCCCGACCACGACTTCATCGATCTCGACTGGGTCGCCCATCTCGACAGTGCGGCGCCGGCGCCCGACGCGCCGCTGTTCGTGCTGTTCCACGGCCTCGAAGGCAGCTCCGGCTCGCACTACGCGCTCCAGATGATGGCTGCCGCGCGCACAAAGGGCTGGCACGCCGTCGTCCCGCACTTTCGCAGCTGCAGCGGCGAGATCAACCGCCAGCCGCGCTTCTATCACCTCGCCGACAGCGCCGAAGTCGACTGGATCCTGCGCCGGCTCGCCGCGCAGCATCGCGGGCCGCTCGTCGCGGCCGGCGTGTCGCTTGGCGGCAACGTGCTGCTGCGCTGGCTCGGCGAGCATCGCAGCGACACGTCGATCGTGCGCGCCGCCGCCGCGATCTCGACACCGATCGACGTCCATGCGGGTGGCCGCGCGCTGTCGCAGGGGTTCGCGATGGTCTATACGCGCAGCTTCCTGAAGACGCTCAAGCGCAAGGCGCTCGCGAAGCTCGACCAGTACCCGGGGCTGTTCGACCGCGAAGCGATGCTGCAGGCGGTGACGATGCGCGACTTCGACGAAGTCGTGACCGCGCCGCTGCACGGCTTCGCGGACGCCGACGACTACTGGACGAAGGCGACGACACGGCCGTTGCTGCCCGCGATCGACGTGCCGACGCTGATCCTCAACGCCCGCAACGATCCGTTCCTGCCCGAATCGGCGCTGCCTGGCCCGGCCGACGTGTCGCCGGCCGTCGAGCTCGACCAGCCCGCGACCGGCGGGCATGCGGGATTCATGACCGGGCCGTTCCCCGGCCGCCTCGACTGGCTGTCGGCGCGGGTGTTCGGCTATTGCTCGAAATTCGTCGACCATGGATGACATCGTCAGGCAAGCACTCGCCAAATGGCCCGACGTGCCGCACTGCACCGGCTGGCTGCTGCTCGACCGGCGCGGCGAATGGCGGCTGCGCGACGATGCCGCGCAGGCGGCCGGCGAGCTCGGCTCGCCGATCCGGCATGCGGCGCTGAACGCGTTCATCGGCCGCAACTACGAATGCGATGCGCAGGGCCAGTGGTTCTTCCAGAACGGGCCGCAGCGCGTGTACGTCGAGCTCGCCTATACGCCGTGGGTCGTCCGGCTCGCCGAGCGCGACGGGCAACTCGTGCTCACCGACCAGACGGGCGCACCGTTCGAACCCGACGAAGCCTGGCTCGACGATGGAGGCGGCGTGCTGTTTCGCGATGGCGGTACGCAGCGCATCGCGGCGCTGCACGATCACGACCTCGGGCTGTTCGCCGATCACGCGGATTTCGATGCCGAGCCGCCCGTGCTGCGCTGGCGCGCCGGCCGTACGCTGCCGCTCGGCAGCATCGTCTGCGCGGACGTGCCCGCCCGGTTCGGCTATGTCGCGAGCCCGGCACGCCACGCCGGCCACGCGGCCGGCAGCGGCAACTGACGCGCAGCCGCGCGACCGCCGCTATCCGCGGCCGTTCTTCTCGTCCTCGCGCTCTTCCTTGTAGCGCGCCTCGAATTCCAGCAGCCGCGCGCCGATGATCGACTGTTCGTAGAACGACACGTCCTTCGCATCGCGCGCTTCCTTCAACTGCCGGATCGCCGACGGCCACGCACCGTCGATCGCGAGTTTCTCCGCGAGCGCGCGGCGCCGCGCGAGCACGTCGCCCTTTCCGTCGCTCGCCTTCGCGAGATAGTCCCACCAGTCCGGCTGCTCGGGATCGGCCGTCGCCTGCGCACGCGCGAGCGTCTGCGCTTCGGCAAAACGGCGTGCGGCAATCAGCGCCTGCAGATGCGCGACGATCGCCGCGTGCGACGCCGCCCAGCGCCGCTGCGCGAGCGCCGCGAGCCGCACCGCGTCGTCGGTCCGGCCCGCGCGGCGCGCGATCTCGGCGGCCAGCACGTCGAGGCTCGGCGAACTCGTGTCCGGATCGCTCTCGCGCCGCTCGCGCGCATCGAACCCCGCGCGCGCCGACGCGAGCGCCTTGCCGGCCGCGTCGCAATCGCCGAGCAACAGGTTCGCGAGCGCGATGCCGTACCAGTTTGCCGCGACGTTCGGCGCCGTGCGATCGTCGATCTCGAGCTGCATCCGGCGCGCTTCGGCCGCGATGTCGGTCGGCGCGCGGTTCTGCAGGATGCGCAGCCGCGCACGCACGAACCCGTATTCGGCCGACTGGCGCGGTTGCCGGTACGGTGCACGGCGCGCGCGATCCTCCATGTCGGCGATCCGCTCGCCGGTCAGCGGGTGCGTGCGCGCATACGCCGGCACGCCCGCGTCGCCCATCGACGCACGGTCGAGCCGTTCGAAGAAGCCCGGCATCCCGTACGGGTCATAGCCCGCGCCCGCAAGCAGCTGGAAGCCGACGCGATCGGCCTCGCGCTCGGCCGAACGCGAGAAGCGCAGCTGGTTGTCGACCGCGTACGCCTGCCCGCCCATCGCGATCGCGCTGCCGAGATCGCCGCTGCGCGCCAGCACGCCGGCCAGCACGCCGAGCAGCATCGTCGCGAGCGCCGTGTAGCCGGTCTTCTTGCTCGCGCCGATCATCCGCGCGATGTGCCGCTGCAGCACGTGGCCCATCTCGTGGCCCACCACCGACGCGAGCTCCGACTCCGTCTGCGTCGTGACGACCAGCCCGCTGTTGATCCCGATGAAGCCGCCCGGCATCGAGAACGCGTTGATCTGCGGATCGCGCACCGGAAACAGGTCGAAATCCGGCGTGTAGCCGCCGATGAAACGCGCGGCGGCCGCGGCCGCGAGCCGCGCCGCCATCGCGTTCAGGTAGTCGCGCACGAGCCAGTCGTCGAGATAGTCGGGATCGCGCCGCACTTCGCGCATCACGCGCTCGCCGAGCCGGCGCTCGGCCTGCGGCGTCAGCGAACCGCCGGAACCGTCGCCGAGATCGGGCAACTCGAGCGCGCGAAGCGGCGCGCGCAGGCTCGCGACCGGCGCCGACGCGCTGCCGGCGTCCGAGAACCGGCTCTCCGCGCCGCCGTACGTGCCGAACACGCCGGTCGCGATGCCCGACGGCATGGTGGAAATCGCCGGCGAGCCGCCGGTCGCCGGCTCGAGCGGTGGCGCGGATGCGCTCTGCGCATGGCCGCCCGGCGGCAGCGCGAGCGCCGCCGACAGCAACACGGCAAGCAACTGTTTGACACGCATGGCAGGATGAAAGCGACGCCGACCCGCGCGAGCGGCGCGCATCGCGGCGTTTGGTCTGAATATTCGGGCCATTGTACCGGCGCCGCGGCGACTGTCCCGTGCCGCGCGTGCGTCATCTGCGCTCCCGGCGACGCAGACGCCGCTGCTATGATAGGCGCCCGTTGAGCGGTTGGATCGGGCCGTTGCGCCGGTATCGGATGCGGTGCCCGGCCGATCGAGACGCAGGATCGAGGGACGTGCGGGCGCACTCCGTTCCACTAGAGGAAGACATGTCAGGACTCACCCATTTCGATGCCGCCGGCCATGCGCACATGGTCGACGTCGGCGGCAAGCAGGAAACGCAACGCATCGCGATCGCGCGCGGCACGATCCGGATGCTGCCGGCCACGTTCGCGCTGATCCGCGACGGCAAGGCCAAGAAAGGCGACGTGCTCGGCGTCGCGCGCATCGCGGCGATCCAGGGCGCCAAGCGCACGGCCGACCTCATCCCGCTGTGCCACCCGCTCGCGCTGACGCGCGTCGCCGTCGACTTCGAACTCGACGACGTGCTGCCGGGCGTCCACTGCGTCGCGCAGGTCGAGACGTTCGGCCGGACCGGCGTCGAGATGGAAGCGCTGACGGCCGTGCAGGTCGGGCTGCTGACCGTCTACGACATGTGCAAGGCCGTCGATCGCGGGATGGTGATCACCGACGTGAGCGTGCGCGAGAAGCGCGGCGGGAAGTCGGGGGACTGGAAGGCGGGAGATACGGCGGAGTGAACGCCCGGGCGCCGCCGGCCCGTTATTTCGAGATAAAACCGTTTATCTCATACAATTACCGGATTCCGCACGAGAGAGCGTGCGAACCAGCACAACAAAAGCGAGCACTGGTGATGAATTCGCAAGCGTTAAGAAGCGCCTTGCTGGCCGGACCGGTCCAGCACGAGCGCCTGGTCAAACTGGATACCCCGCTCGGCCCCGACGTCCTGCTGCCGCATCGCGTCACGGGGCGATCGCGGCTCGGACGCCATTTCGAGTTCACCGTCGATACCGTGTCGGTATCCGACAACCTCGAACTCAAGAAACTGATCGCGCAGCCGGTGACGCTGTGGATCCAGCAGACCGACCAGTCGTACGCGCCCCACCACGGCTACGTGCATGCGGCCCGCCGGCTCGGCTCGGACAGCGGCGTCACGCACTATCAGATCGCCTTTGCGTCGTTCCTGCACTTCCTGAAGTTCCGCCGCGATCAGCGCATCTGGCAGGACCGTTCGGCGGACGACATCATCGCCGACGTGCTGAACCAGCATCCGCAGGCCAAGGGCCGCTTCACGTTCAAGCTCTACCAGCCGCTGCCGTCGCGCTCGTTCTGCATGCAATACGAGGACGACTGGAATTTCGTGCATCGCCTGATGGAATCGGAAGGCCTGTACGGTTTCTGGGAACAGGACAAGGACGGCAAGTCGCACCGGCTCGTCATCGTCGATCGCATCGACGCGTTGCCCGCGCTGTCGCCGCGAACCGTTCGCTTTCATCACGCGGGCACGGGCGACGAAGCCGACACGCTCGTCCAGTTCACCGGTACGCGCACGCTGCGAAGCGTCGCGCGCACCACGCGCACGTTCGACTACAAGCAGCCGCCCACCGCGTCGAATCCGAAAGCCACCCATACGCCGACGATCGCCAACCAGGGTGATCTGCCGCCGCAGCTCGAAATCTACGAATACACGGGTGCCTACACGTATCCCGAGCAGTCGCGCGGCGACCATCTGTCGAAGATCTGGATGGAAGAGCAGGAATCGCACGCCAAGCGCTTCCACGGTGTCGGCGGTGTGCGGCGCATGGACGCGGGACGTACGTTCGAGTTCACCGAACACCCCGAACACGACAAGGACGACGCCGGCCAGCGCGAATTCGCCGTGATCGAGACGGCGTGGGTCATCGTCAACAACCTGCCTGTCGCGGACGGAGACGCCCATGCCGCGTTCCCGCACAGCTTGCGGGCCGAAGTCGACGACATCGTGCAGGCACGCGGCGGCGATGCATCGCGCGTTCCCCACGCCGACGGCAGCGAGGGCTTTTTCCAGGTCAGCGTCGAAGTACAGCGCACGACCGTCCCGTTCCGCAGCCCACTCGAGCATGCGAAACCGCCGATGCACCTGCAATCGGCGATCGTCGTCGCGCCGCAAGGCGAGGAAGTCCACACCGACGAGCTCAACCGGGTCAAGGTCCGCTTCCACTGGGACCGCCTCAACGACGGCGACGAGCGAGCATCGTGCTGGCTGCGCGCCGCGACGTCGGACTCGGGCAGCGGTTATGGCGCCGTCCACCCGCACCGCGCCGGCGAGGAGGTGCTGGTCGATTTCCTCGGCGGCGACTGCGATCGCCCGATCGTCGTCGGCAAGCTGTACAACGGCGCGACGAGCCCGCAGTGGCACAGCAACGGCATCCTGTCCGGATACCGGTCGAAGGAATACGCGGGTGCCGGCTACAACCAGCTGGTGCTCGACGACGCGACCTCGCAGAACCGCGTGCACCTGTACAGCAGCCAGACCAACGCGCATCTGCATCTCGGCTACCTGATCGACCACACGGGCAACAACCGCGGCAGTTATCTCGGCAGCGGCTTCGACCTGCGCTCGGACGCATTTGGCGCGGTTCGCGCGAACCGCGGCCTGTACGTCACGACGTATCCAAAACCGCCGGCGAGCCAGCCGCTCGACGTCCAGGAGACGCAGCAGCAGCTCGTTAGGGCGGAAGGCCTGATGGAGGCCATGTCGGAGGTCAGCGCGCAGCATCAGGGCGAGTCGCTCGACCCCGGCCACTCGGCGCTCAAGCAGTTCACCGATGCGACGCAGGACAGCGTGAGCGGCGCCGCGTCGGGCGGCCGGACCGCCGGCGGCGGGACCGGCAGCGCCAATGCGTTCAAGGAGCCCGTGATGCTGTTCGGCAGCCCGGCCGGCATCGGGATGTCCACGCAGCAGTCCGCGCAACTTGCCGCGGACCAGCACATCAACCTCGTCAGCGGGCAAAGCACGCACGTCGCCGCCGGGAAATCGCTGATCGCGAGTGTCCTCGACCGGATCAGCCTGTTCGCGCAGAACGCGGGGATCAAGCTATTCGCCGGCAAGGGCAAGGTCGAAGTGCAGGCGCAGGCGGACAACATCGAGCTGACCGCGCAGAAGGCGCTGAAGCTGATCGCCGTCACGCAATCGATCGAAGGCGCCGCGGCAAAGGAGATCCTGCTGACGTCCGGCGGCGCCTACATCCGCATCGCGGACGGCAACATCGAGGTGCACGCGCCCGGCAAGATCGACATCAAGGGCGCGCAGCATGCGTTCAGCGGCCCCACGCACCTGTCGCAAACGATGCCAACGCTGCCGAACTCGTCCGGCAACTACGACCAGGCGTTCATCGCGCACTGGGCCGGCACCGACATTCCGGTCGCGAACACGCGGTACCAGATGTTCTCGAATGGCAAGCTGCTCTCGGAAGGCGTCACCAACGCGGCAGGCGAAACCGGGCTCACGCAGAGCCACGTGCCGCATGACGTCGTCGTCAAGTTTCTAGGGAAATCGAATGGCTGACGGACAACAGGACAAGGTGCTCGGCACCGGCGCGGGGATGCTGACCCCGACGGGATACCAGGATCGGCCGAAGGTGCAGATCAACATCTGCGACAAGCACGTGACGCCGGCGGCCGATTCCATTATCGGAACCTGTCCGTACTACTACCGGCCGCTGCATGGCGAGTACTGGGAAACGGTCGAAAAAGTCAGCAAGTCGAGTATCTGGGCGACCGTCAAGAAATTCGCCACGTCATGGGATCCGTGGAAAGACACGAAAGTTGCCCGTGAGTTGCTGCATCGGCGGGAGAAGCTGATAGAAGTCGCAAGCACCGATTCCGACTGGTCACGCCACGGCAATTTCATGATGCGTCATATCGGGTGCGGACATAAGCCGCCGGGCTACTACGTCAGCTACGGTTACTACTACTGCTCGAATTACGGTAAATACCTGCTTCCGGAGTTGAGCGACAAAGGCAAGGCATGGCTGGCCAGCGCACGCTGGTTCCTGCAGCACTATCTGGAACAGGGTTTGCAGCAGAACATGCGCGGCGACACCATTTCCATCAGGGGCAAGAAGCCGAACAGCGGCGCCTGCGTGATGAACGTGCCGCAGTACACGCTCGAACTGGACGACGAAACGTTCAAGACATACGCGTTCAAGACCCATCCTCTCGCCTATCTCGACGGTGGTCTGGCCGGGCTCGGGCCTATCGACATGACGAATATCCTGATGCAACCCAACACTCAGGAATGGGGCGATGGTAGAACGTACCTCCAGGCATACGACAGCGCCAAAGGTGTCAGCAAGCAATATTTCGACAATACCGTGGAATTCGCAAAAGACGCAGGTGACGCTGTCAACAAAAATGTCGTCGATCCTGTTGCACGGGCACTCGACAAACTGATGTCGAAATGAAATGACGAGAAAATTCCTGAAGCTGTCGCTCGGTGCGGCAGTCGTGCTCATTGTCTTGATTGTCGGGTACTCATATATGTCGAATGACTGGCAGGTCGTTTCCAACAATTTCATGAAGAACAGCACGCCGTACGGCGGAGGCGACTTCGTGATATCTGGAAACGAAGCGATCACGCTGAAGATCAGCGATCCGGAGATTACCTTCAAGCCGTACGCGGAATGGAAGGACAAGGAAAAGGCGGAACCGGCCGAAGCCTGGATGAACGACAGCCGCGAAACGCTGAATCGGACGTCGGTCGAATTCTGGCGCGGCCCGGTGAACAGCGACATGACGCGCCATTTCAAGCAGGTCGGCCAGAACGCCGCCTGGTGGCACGCGAAGGATTGGACGGTCGAATTCATCAGCACCGGCTGGATGGACTACAAGTCGCCTCAGCCTGCCGACGGCCTGACGCCGCAAGTGACCAAGCTCTGGAAGTCATCCAATGGCGGACGCGACTGGGTGCAGCTCGCGTGGCCAGAAGACCGGAACATCGGTCGCCTGCTGTTTCTCGATCCGCAGCGCGGCTATGCGATCGGCTGGGGCCCGCATGTGTGGCGCACGTCCGACGGCGGGCAATCGTGGCGGGAAATCGAATTGCCGCCGGGCGCCGCGCAGGCAAGCAAACCTCGCCGCACATTTGACGGCATCGACCTCAGCCCGGACGGCACCTTGCGCGTGGCGTACCACGTCGAGAAATCCGAGCAAGCTGCCGCCGGAAGCGTCGTCTATCGGCTCGGCTGGGAGCAATCCGCGTTCGCGCTGGATGCCGTTTTGCCTGAACAGGTGATCGTCAACCTGTCCTCGTCACCGACCGCGTCGAATCACTATGCGCTTTACGCGCTGTCGCGCCTCGGTGAACCGCGCAATTCCGGCAATCCCGCCGACAAAGGGCAACGCGTCGGTGCCATTTCCACCTGGACGAACAGTGCACCCGAGCAGGTTCAGCAGTTGCATACGTTTGACGACAAGCTGACGCTCGATAGCCTGAGCGTCGGCCGGGACGGATTGCTGCTCGTCTACGCAACCGACTCCAGCCGCAACGGCACACCGCTCGATCTCACGTTCGTCAGCAGCGACGCGGGAAAGACCTGGAGCTCGAGCACGGAGAAACCGACTCAGGGCGGATATTTCAATGCCCAAACGAACACGCTGTATTCGCTGGTCGCCTATACGCTCAAGAAGCGGCAGTTCTGACCGTTCCGATGCGATTACCGCGGGGCCCCCGTCGCGATTCGGGCGTCACAACCGGTGCAGCCGCCGACGCACGACGCGCACTGCCCGCGCCTCACTGGCCGCGTGACGGCTCGAACACGAACGGTTGGGTCAGCAGGAACGGATTCGCGGTCGCGCCCGTCTGCACGCAGCTTGCGTGCGTCATCGCGTCGACGGCCGCGCGATCGGCCGCCGCGTTGCGGCTGCTCGTCGTCACGGTCACGTTCTGCGCTTCGCCGGACGTCGTCATCATCGCGCGCACGAGCACGGTCGCCTGGCGCGTGAGCGGCTTCGCGGTATCCGGATATACGGCGCGCGGAATGTGACAGGTCAGCTTGCTTTCCTGCGACGACGACAGCATCGCGCAGCCGGAAAACAGCATCGCGACGGCGGGAAGGATCAGGTAGGTCGAGCGAATAGCCATGGTCGAATATCGTTCTTGGTACTGTTCCGGACGAACGCGTCGCGCCCAGGAAAAGTGCCCAGGGCCACGTCACGTGCGTCACACTGCGCCGCGGCCATCGGACCGGCGCCCCGTTACGGCCGCACGGCCGATGATGCTCGGCCGCGATCCTGCCTGGCAGACTACCCGGATGGCCGGGACGCTGCCTGTATTCATGCCGGCCGGCCCCCGCGCCGGCGGGCACGCGAGCGCTTTCGCGCATTGTGCACGCGGCGCCTCGTCAGCGGCGGCGATTTGACAATGGTTGACGCGAATCGCCGTTCATTCGACTGGAATCCACGCGATCCGCGATGTAATCGATACGCCGCTCGCGTCCCATGGCTCGCGCCGGGCTGCCCTGCCCGACGCCAGCCTCCGCCGCAGCGCGACACAATCAACGCCGGAATTCCCCGTTCCGGCGAGTGCTTCGCCCATCAATCCGAATCGTCGTCGTCCGAATCGTCGGCCGCATCGGCCGGTACTTCCCCGTACTTTGCCACGACGGCCGCCCTGAACGTCTTCAGCGCCGGCTGCTGGTCGCACAGCTTGTGCAGCAGCGCCAGTTGCTGCGGCCAGTCCTTCAGCTCCTTCGCAAACACATGCAGGCGCGCGACCGTATCGAGCGCGTCGGCTTCGCGGCCCGCCAGCGCCTGCAGCACCGCATAGCGGCGCAGCACCGTCTCGCCGGGCAGCAGCGCGATCGCGCGCTCGTGCGCCGCGAGCTTGGCCGGCAAATCATCCGTCGAAATCGGCAGCAGCGTGGCCGCACCGTATTCGCCCCATGCGCCGAACAGCAGCGACGGCGCATCGCGGTACTGCGCAGCCGGATCGCTGCCGTAGTAAAGCACCTCCGCGCGCTGGTAGTCGCGCAGCACGGGCACTGCCGCCAGCACGCCGCCGAACGACAGCACCGCGAACAGCCCGAATGCCGCGCGACCCGGCAGGATACGCAACGGCTTCACGTCGAGCAGCCCGATCACGAACATCGCCGGCAGCAGGAAGAACATGTACTGCTGCGGATACTCGACCAGCGCATGCATCAGCACGATGCCGATCAGCGCGAAGCCGAACACGCGCATGCTCGACTGCGGCGCGCGCACCGCGCGCACGAACCACGCCACGAGCGTGACAACGAGTATGCCGAGGCCGACGAGGCCGGACTTCGCGAGCAGGTCGATGAAGATGTCGTGCGAGTTGTTCGCAATTTCAACGCCGCCGAGCGTGCGCACGAGCGCAAACTGGTGCGACGGGAATTCGCCCCAGCCGACGCCGAGCAGCGGATGTTCCCGGAACATCGCGAGCCCGTACTTCCACAGCGCGAGGCGCGGCGCGATCTGCCCCGCGTCGCGCATCCGGTCGGCCGCCGATTCCGCGAGATTCAGGTGATAGTGCACGTTGGCCCAGCGCACCGCGACGTTCACCGCGACGAACGCAGCCGCGAGCACGACCGGTATCAGCCACGCGCGCGCATTGCCCGGCGCGCGGCGCGATTCGAGCCACGCCATCCAGAAGCCCGCGACGACCATCACCGCGACCTGCAGCCACGGCCCGCGCGACACCGTCAGCGCGAGACCGACCGACAGCACGAGCGACAGCGCGAGCCACGCCCACACCGCGAGCCGGCGCGTCTGCACGAGATACAGCGCACCCGCGAGCGCGAACGCGATGTAGCTCGCCAGGTGGTTCGCCTGTGCCATGTTGCCGTACGGGCGGCGGTCGACCGCGATGTTGTACATCACGACGAACGGCGAAACGGCCGACTCGAGGTGGAACAACTGCACGATCTGGGTGCCGACCGCGAACACGCCGCCGACGATCAACGCGCCGGCCATCATCCGCGACACGGCTTCGGCCAGCCCGTCGCGCGCAAGCGCGTAGCCAGCCTGCATCGCGACCAGCGCGGCCGCGAGGTAGCCGACCGCCAGCCAGTTCATCGACGGCACCTTGAGCGGCATCAGCACGGTCTGCGCGATCAGCACGGCGGCAAACCCGAGCGGCACGACCAATGCGGCCGGCGCGGCAAACGGCTCGGCCGGGCGTTCGGTGCGCGTGAGCAGCACGACGGACAGCCCCACCAGCAGATACAGCACCAGCGCGGAAAACTCGGAATAGAAGGTCGGGATCGGATACGTGTGATTCGTGATCGCGTACGGCACGATCAGGGCGACAGCCAGCGCAACGAGCGACAACGAACGGGAAAAAGTAGAAGGCATGAGCGAACCGGATGTCAGCAACCGGCGCACTATACAAAACTTTCCCTCCTCTGTGCGGGGCCGTCGCGCCGCGACCGGGCGCGAAACAACGGCCCCGGCCGGCCGAAGCGGCGGCCCGCACGGCGTACGCGCCGCCGCCCGCCTCTTCCGGCACTATGCACGGCACTCCGCGGGCGCAAATTTCGCGGGCAGCGTCGCGGCGTCGCCCGGCAACGGCCCGGCCCCCGGCGCCGGCAGCGACGACGCGTCCTTGCCGGCCGCGAAGCACTCCCACGCAATCGCGCCGGCCTGCATCGCGCCCTTTTTAAGTGCCACGCGCGCAGTGGGCGCCTCGGCCTTGTCGGGTGCGGACGGCACGAGCACCAGCCTGTTCGCGCCGGCCGCGGCGACGCGGGTGGTGAACGCGACCGTGATCTGGCCGGTATCGCCGTCGATCGCAACGGATTCGACGTTGCGGGTCGCGGCAGGCGGGCTGTAGCCGCCGTCGAGGCTCGCGCCGCTCGCCGCGTTGTCGGCGACCGCAAGCCGCGCGGACGACGCGAGCGCGAGCCCCTCGCCGACGCGCGAACGCGCAAGGTAATCCTGGTACGCGGGAATCGCATAGGCCGCGACGACGCCGACGATCGCCAGCACGATCATCAATTCGATCAGCGTGAAGCCGGCTGGCCGCCAGCGCGGCGCGGGCCGGTTCGCGCGCCGCAGATCGGCGGCAACGCGACGGAACAGGGAAACGGAAAAGGCTTCGAACATGGCAGGCTCCGGAAACGAAAAACGCCTGCCGATCAAGGCAGGCGTTTCGATCGTAGCCAGCGGGCCGCGAAGCCGACAGTCGGCCGGACGGCCAGTCAGGGCGCGTGCGGTGCGCCGTGGCGCTTCCTGAGCGCGTAGCCGATCGCCACGACGAACAGCGCGCCGGCAATGCTCGCACCGTAGAGCGCCTGCGGCGTATCGAGCACCGCCCAGCGGTCGCCGACCGGGTCGTTGACGATCAAACCGCCCGCGATCCAGCCGAGCAGCCCGGCGCCGAGCGCCACGACGATCGGGAAACGGTCGAGCAGCTTCAGCACCAGCGTGCTGCCCCACACGATGATCGGCACGCTGACGACGAGCCCGAAGATCACGAGCGCGATCCGGTGCGCCGGATCGGCCTGCTCGGCCGCGCCGGCGATCGCGATCACGTTGTCGAGGCTCATCACCGCATCGGCGATCACGATCGTCTTCACGGCATCCCACAGCCGGCTGGCCGGCTTGATGTCGTCGTGCGCGCCCTCGACCGGCGCCATCAGCTTGATGCCGATCCACAGCAGCAGCAGCCCGCCGCCGAGCTTCAGGAACGGCACGTCGAGCAGCGCGACCGCGAACACGATCAGCACGACGCGCAGCAGGATCGCGCCCGCGGTGCCCCAGATGACGCCTCGCAGCCGCTGGTTCGCGGGCAGGTTGCGGCAGGCGAGCGCGATCACGACCGCGTTGTCGCCGCCGAGCAGGATGTCGATGACGACGATCTGGAGAACGGCGCCCCAGTGCAGGGATGTCAGGAATTCGAGCATGGCGGTGAGGACAGGACAGCGGCCGCCTCGCGGGCGGCCCGGTTCATCGCCGGCACATGCGCGAGGCATGCCCGGTGCTTACGAATCCATTGCGCGAGCATAACAAAAAACGCCGGCAAAGCCGGCGTTTTCTGCAGGACGAACCCAGGGGAAATATTACAGCGCCTTCTTCAGCAGACGGCCCATTTCCGACGGGTTGCGCGTGACGGTGATGCCGCACGCTTCCATGATTTCCAGCTTCGCTTCGGCCGTATCCGCACCGCCCGAGATCAGCGCGCCGGCGTGGCCCATGCGCTTGCCCGGAGGCGCCGTGACGCCCGCGATGAAGCCGACGACCGGCTTCTTCATGTTGTCCTTGATCCACTCTGCCGCGTTGGCTTCGTCCGGACCACCGATTTCGCCGATCATCACGACCGCATCCGTATCCGGATCGTCGTTGAACATCTTCATCACGTCGATGTGCTTCAGACCGTTGATCGGGTCGCCGCCGATACCGACTGCCGACGACTGGCCGAGGCCGAGTGCCGTCAGCTGCGCAACGGCTTCATACGTCAGCGTGCCCGAACGCGACACGACGCCGATACGGCCCTTGCGGTGAATGTGGCCCGGCATGATGCCGATCTTCAGTTCGTCCGGCGTGATCGTACCCGGGCAGTTCGGCCCGAGCAGCAGCGTCTTGCGGCCTTCGCGACGCATGCGGTCCTTCACCTCGATCATGTCGCGCACGGGGATGCCTTCCGTGATGCAGATCGCGAGATCCAGATCGGCTTCGACCGCTTCCCAGATCGCAGCGGCTGCGCCTGCCGGCGGAACGTAGATGACCGACACGGTCGCGCCGGTTTCTGCCTTCGCTTCCTTGACGCTTGCGTAGATCGGAATGCCTTCGAAGTCTTCGCCGGCCTTCTTCGGGTTCACGCCCGCGACGAATGCTTCGCGGCCGTTTGCGTACTCACGGCAGGCGCGCGTATGGAACTGACCGGTTTTGCCGGTAATGCCCTGCGTGATGACCTTCGTGTCCTTGTTGATCAGAATCGACATGTATTTTGACCTCTGTTCGATTGGCGTCGCGTATGAACCGCGCCGCCATGCGTGTTCATTAGCGCGCGCTTTACTTGCCTGCGGCTGCCGCGACGACCTTCTGCGCAGCTTCTTCCATGCTGTCCGCCGAGATGATCGGCAGGCCCGAATCGGCCAGCATCTTCTTGCCGAGGTCCTCGTTCGTGCCCTTCATGCGCACGACGAGCGGCACGTTCAGGTTCACGGCCTTCGAACCGGCGATCACGCCTTCCGCGATCACGTCGCAGCGCATGATGCCGCCGAAGATGTTCACGAGGATCGCCTTCAGATCCGGGTTCTTCAGCATCAGCTTGAACGCTTCCGTGACCTTCTCGGTCGTCGCGCCACCGCCGACGTCCAGGAAGTTCGCCGGCTCGCCGCCGAACAGCTTGATCGTGTCCATCGTCGCCATCGCGAGGCCTGCGCCGTTCACGAGACAGCCGATGTTGCCGTCGAGCGAGATGTACGCGAGATCGAACTTCGACGCTTCGATTTCAGCCGGATCTTCTTCGTCCAGATCGCGGTACGCGACGATTTCCGGATGGCGGAACAGCGCGTTCGAGTCGAAGTTGAACTTCGCGTCGAGTGCGATGACCTTGCCGTCGCCGGAGACGTTCAGCGGGTTGATTTCAGCCAGCGATGCGTCGGTTTCCCAGAATGCCTTGTACAGGCCTTGCAGGATCGCGCGTGCTTGCGGAATCGAAGCAGCCGGCACGCCGATCTTCGCGGCGAGGTCGTCGGCCTGCGCGTCCAGCAGGCCCGTCGACGGCTCGACGATGACCTTGTGGATCAGCTCCGGGTGCTTTTCGGCGACTTCTTCGATGTCCATGCCGCCTTCGCTCGAACCCATCAGCACGATCTTCTGCGAGATGCGGTCGACGACGAGGCTGACATACAGTTCCTGCTTGATGTCGGCGCCTTCTTCGATCATCAGGCGGTTGACCTTCTGGCCTTCCGGACCGGTCTGGTGCGTGACGAGCTGCATGCCGAGGATCTGGTTCGCGTATTCGCGGACCTGCTCGATCGACTTCGCCACCTTCACGCCGCCGCCCTTGCCACGGCCACCCGCGTGGATCTGAGCCTTCACGACCCATACCGGGCCGCCGAGCTCTTCCGCCACCTTGACGGCTTCGTCAACCGAGAACGCCGGCTTGCCGCGCGGTACCGCGACTCCGAATTTCCGCAGGATTTCCTTACCCTGGTACTCGTGAATCTTCATGCGTGATTCCCTTCAGTCTGAGAGTTGGATGAAAAGTCGCTTAAGACGCTTCTTCGAATGATTTCCGTTCATTCCTTCGTGCTGCCATCACCGGGCATATCCGGCCGAATCGGGCCATACCAGCGCGGGTAGTACTGCCGCACGACCTCGCCGTCGAACCGCAGCGCGCGGCAACGGCCGAGCTGGAAAGGCGGTTCGGCGTGCGCGCCGTCGTGATCCGGCCCTTCGCCGCCCTCCTCGCGCACGTTCCACACGTCACCGGCGAACGCCTGGATCGCTGCCGTCGGCAGCACGGCGCACAGTTCGGTGAGATGGGAGCAGCCTGCGACGCCGGCGAGCAGCCGGTTCGCGTTGCGGCGGAAATTGCGGAAGAGATTGAGCCCGATGAGGGCCCGGTAGGCAGGAGGGGCGGATTGACAGTGACCGGGATAGGGCACCCATTCCGAAGACGCTTCGGCGTCGACGACATTGAGTTCACGATCGATAGTCACGCGCAGCCAGAGTTCGTGGATCGGCAGGCCTTGGGGCCGGATGCCCGACGCAAGCGCGACATCGCGCGGCTTGTGGTCGGTCAGGCAGGCTTCGATGTCCCACAAGCCGTCGCCGCGCTCGTAAGCTTCCGCTCGGATTGCGCGTCGATGTCGCAACTGACGGGGCACGGGCTCGGATAGCGGCATGCTGGAGGTTGAGGCCGAAGAGGAAAACCCACGGATTTTAGCATATTGGGTATTTGAGACAGTTTGACGCGACGGCGGGTATTCCCGCCTGTCCGGAGGCAGTTGCATTGCAGCAAAATCGCGCGCCACGCGCGCGACCGGCCGGTCAGTCGTCGATCGGAAAATCGTCGCCGACCTTCAGCAACTTCACGATGGTCGCGCTCGAGAAGCCGCGCGCGGCGAGAAAGCGCGCCTGCTTCGCACGCTCGGCCGGCGTTTGCGGCAGTGCACCGAATTTCTTGCGCCAGACGGCCTGCGCGCGGGCCCATTCGGTCTCGCGCAGCTGGGCGTTCACCTCCTCGACGAGCGTGTCGCCGACTGCATGACGCTTCAGCTCGCTGACGATGCGCGCGGCGCCGACACGCGACGCGCGGCGATGCACGAGGCTCTCGGCGAAGCGTGCGTCGGACAGCCAGCCTTCCTGCTCCAGCGCATCGAGCACCGGTTCGACGGATGCGTCTTCGCCGACGTAAGGCGCGAGCTTGCGCGCGAGCTCCGCGCGACTGTATTCACGCCTCGACAGATAGCCGAGCGCGCGGCCCTTCAATGACCGTGGCGGTTTCGACGACTTGCGTTCGGTAGCGCCCGGCGTGTCGCCGGATGAAGGACTGGAAGCAGCGCCGGATGCACGGCGCGTGCGGCGCGGATGCTGGCTGCTGCGTGTATAGACGTCTTCCGTTGCCGGCGCCGACGCATCGGCTGCGCGATCGCCGGGGAAGCTGACACCGGACACGCGACGGCGGGAGCGGTCGTGCGCGTCGAACGATTCGTCGTCGTCGAACGGATCGTCCGGCGCGACAATCTCAAACGAAACGAGGGCATCGTCGGATGCCCTCGTCGCGGTGCGGTTCGCGGCATGACTGCCTGCGCTCCGCCGGTCGGCGCCCGAGGATCCGGCTCGCCGGCCGGAGCGACCGGCCGCTTCGGGCGCATCGCTCTCCACCGGCTCGCCAGCCTGACCTCGGCGCGCCACCATCACTCTTCTTCGTCCAGCGCCTCGGCTTCGTTGGCTACGCCATCGGGCATGCTGACGACGCCGAGCGATTCGCGGATGCGGTTTTCGATCTCGCGCGCGATTTCCGGATTCTCGCGCAGGAATTCACGCGCGTTGTCCTTGCCCTGGCCGATCTTCTCGCCGTTGTAGCTGTACCAGGCGCCCGCCTTGTCGACGATCTTCGCCTGCACGCCGAGATCGATGATCTCGCCCTGGCGCGAAATGCCTTCGCCATACAGGATGTCGAAGATCGCTTCGCGGAACGGCGGCGACACCTTGTTCTTGACGACCTTCACGCGGGTTTCGTTGCCGATCACCTCGTCGTTCTTCTTGATCGAGCCGATCCGGCGGATGTCGAGACGCACCGACGAATAGAACTTCAGCGCGTTGCCGCCCGTCGTGGTTTCCGGGTTGCCGAACATCACGCCGATCTTCATCCGGATCTGGTTGATGAAGATCACGAGGCAGTTCGTGCGCTTGATCGTGCCGGTCAGCTTGCGCAGCGCCTGCGACATCAGGCGGGCCTGCAGACCCGGCAGCGAATCGCCCATCTCGCCTTCGATTTCGGCCTTCGGCACGAGCGCCGCGACCGAGTCGATGACGATCATGTCGATCGAGCCCGAGCGCACCAGCGCGTCGGTGATTTCGAGCGCCTGCTCGCCGGTGTCCGGCTGCGAGATCAGCAGCTCCGGCACGTTCACGCCGAGCTTCGCTGCATATTGAACGTCGAGCGCGTGCTCGGCGTCGATGAACGCTGCGGTGCCGCCCAGCTTCTGCAGTTCGGCGATGACCTGCAGCGTGAGCGTGGTTTTACCCGACGATTCCGGACCGTAGATCTCGACCACCCGGCCGCGCGGCAGGCCGCCGACGCCCAGTGCGATATCAAGACCCAGCGAGCCCGTGGAGACGACCTGGATATTCTCGGTCGCCTCGCCGTCGCCCATCCGCATGATCGACCCTTTGCCGAACTGCTTCTCGATCTGCGCGAGTGCGGCCGCCAGCGCCTTGCTCTTCTCGGCGGTCATCCCGGAGCCCTTCTTGCTATCTTCCATGAATCGTCCTTTGCTATGATGAGCAGCGTCTGTGAAAGGCGCGCCCGCTTTCAAGCGCCGCCGAATGCAGACACTGTATAAAAAAACAGTGTTTTATGCAAGCCCGCAATGCGGGCGTTGTACACGAATCACTCCGGAGACAGCCGCACCGGCGCAAACGCCCCGCCGGCCATCGGTCAGCAACATGCGAATCCTCATCGCCGAAGATGACAGCATACTCGCGGACGGCCTCACCCGGTCACTCCGCCAATCGGGCTATGCCGTCGACCACGTGAAGAGCGGCGTCGATGCCGACACGGCGCTGTCGATGCAGACTTTCGACCTGCTGATCCTCGATCTCGGCCTGCCGAAAATGTCCGGGCTCGAGGTGCTCAAGCGCCTGCGCGCGCGCAACTCCAACCTCCCCGTGCTGATCCTGACCGCCGCCGACAGCGTCGACGAACGCGTGAAGGGGCTCGACCTCGGCGCCGACGACTACATGGCCAAGCCGTTCGCGCTCAACGAGCTCGAGGCGCGCGTGCGCGCGCTGACCCGGCGCGGCGCGGGCGGCGGCCCGACCGTCGTGCGCCACGGCTCGCTCGCGTTCGACCAGGTCGGCCGCATCGCGTATGCGAACGACCACGTGCTCGATCTCTCCGCGCGCGAACTCGGGCTGCTCGAAGTGCTGCTGCAGCGGATCGGCCGGCTCGTGTCGAAAGAACAGCTCGTCGATCACCTGTGCGAATGGGGCGAGGAAGTCAGCAACAACGCGATCGAGGTCTACGTGCACCGGCTGCGCAAGAAGATCGAACCGAGCGGCGTGCGGATCTCGACCGTGCGCGGCCTCGGCTATTGCCTCGAGAAGGTCGCGCCCGCCGCGCCGGCCGACACGGCAGCGCCCCAGCCCGCGGTGGCCGGCACGCCGCTGCGCTGACACCGGCGTCGCCGCGATGGCCACGCCGGCCCACTCCCGCCACCCGACCGGCGCGCCGTCGTCGGCCGCCGACGATGCGCGCGACGCGCGCTACGAAAACCCGTTCGCGCCGCCCGACGAAACCGAATCGCCCGAGGCGCCGCGCCCGCGCTCGCTGTTCGGCGAGATCCTCGACTGGATGCTCGCGCCGCTGCTGCTGCTGTGGCCGATGAGCATCGCCGTCACCTACCTCGTCGCGAAGACGATCGCGAACAGTCCGTTCGACCGTGCGCTCGAAACCAATGCGTACGTGCTCGCCCGGCAGATTCATCCGGTGAACGGCGTGGCCGAGCTGACGCTGCCGGAACAGACGCGCGACTTCCTGCGCGCCGACAACGTCGACAGTGTTTACTTCCAGGTGCTCGGCACCCGCGGCGAACTGGTCGCGGGCGAAGCCGACATGCCGCTGCCGCGCGACGAGGACCGCCCGCCGCCGGGCGTCGTCGTGTTCCGCGACGACCTGCTGCGCGGCAACGACGTGCGCGTCGCATATACGACGGTCGCACTGCCGCAATCGGGCGACACGCAGCCCGTGCTCGTGCAGGTCGGCGAGACGCTCGACAAGCGCAACGCGCTCGCGAACGACATCATCAAGGGCGTGATCCTGCCGCAATTCGTGATCCTGCCGCTCGCGATCCTGCTCGTGTGGTTCGGGCTGTCGCGCGGGCTCGCGCCGCTCAATGCGCTGCAGGCGCACATCCGCGCGCGGCGGCCCGACGACCTGTCGCCCGTCGAGGCGCAGCGCGCGCCGCCCGAGATCGAGCCGCTCGTCACGTCGTTCAACGACCTGCTCGCGCGCCTCGAACAGAACATGGCGCTGCAGAAGCGCTTCATCGCCGACGCCGCGCACCAGATGAAGACGCCGCTCGCGGGCCTGCGCACGCAGGCCGAGTTCGCGCTGCGCCACCCGGTCCCGCCCGACGTGCAGCGCTCGCTCGAACAGATCGCGACGAGCTCCGAGCAGGCCGCGCGGCTCGTCACGCAGCTGCTGGCGCTCGCGCGCGCCGAGAACCGCGCGAGCGGGCTCACGTTCGAGCCGGTCGAGATCGCCGCGCTCGCGCGGCGCGCGGTGCGCGACTGGGTGCAGGCCGCGCTCGCGAAGCGGATGGACCTCGGCTACGAAGGGCCGCCGGACGATGCGCCGCTCGACGTCGACGGCAATCCGGTGATGCTGCGCGAGATGCTCGGCAACCTGATCGACAACGCGATCCGCTACACGCCCGAAGGCGGCCGCATCACCGTGCGCGTGCAGGCCGACCCGGCCGCACGGTTCGCGCATCTCGAAGTCGAGGATACGGGCCCCGGCATCCCGGCCGCCGAACGCGAGCGCGTCGTCGAGCGCTTCTACCGGATCCTCGGCCGCGAGGGCGACGGCAGCGGCCTCGGGCTCGCGATCGTGCGCGAGATCGCGACGCAGCACGGCGGCACGCTGACGCTCGACGATCACGTCTACCAGCAGGCGCCGCGCCTCGCCGGCACGCTCGTGCGCGTCAGCCTGCCGCTGGCCGGTACGGCCCCGGATTAACCCTGACACGCGCCGCCGCCGTGTGGCGAAAATGCGTCGAAACCGGCGATTTACCGGACGTTCGAAGCACAATCAACACGAGAAGCGGACGATTCGGCGCGGGTTAACGTGCAGTCGTTTTGTGCGCGCGAGTCAGTCCGCCGTAAGTTTCCGTGCCAATAATCGTCGACAGGCCCGCCCACCCAAGGCGGCCGCACATCTATATCAAGGGACTTGGAGACGATTCATGGCAACGTTAGGCGGGCAAATTTCGCACTCGCCGATGACGGGCGAAGAGAAGAAGGTGATCTTCGCGTCGTCGCTCGGCACCGTGTTCGAGTGGTACGACTTTTACCTGGCCGGCTCGCTCGCGGCCTACATCAGCAAGAGCTTCTTCTCCGGCGTCAATCCGACCGCCGCTTTCATCTTCACGCTGCTCGGCTTCGCCGCCGGCTTCGCGGTGCGGCCGTTCGGCGCGATCGTGTTCGGCCGGCTCGGCGACCTCGTCGGCCGCAAGCACACGTTCCTCGTGACGATCGTGATCATGGGCGTCTCGACGTTCGTGGTCGGCTTCCTGCCCGGCTACGCGTCGATCGGCATCGCCGCGCCCGTGATCTTCATCGCGATGCGGCTGCTGCAGGGCCTCGCGCTCGGCGGCGAGTACGGCGGTGCGGCGACCTACGTCGCCGAACATGCGCCGGCGAACCGTCGCGGCTTCTACACCGCGTGGATCCAGACGACCGCCACGCTCGGCCTGTTCCTGTCGCTGCTCGTGATCCTCGGCGTGCGCACGTTCATCGGCGAGGAAGCGTTCGGCAGCTGGGGCTGGCGCGTGCCGTTCGTCGCGTCGATCCTGCTGCTCGCCGTGTCGGTATGGATCCGGATGCAGCTGAACGAATCGCCGGTGTTCCTGCGCATCAAGGCGGAAGGCAAGACGTCGAAGGCGCCGCTGACCGAGGCGTTCGGCCAGTGGAAGAACCTGAAGATCGTGATCCTCGCGCTCGTCGGCCTGACGGCCGGCCAGGCCGTCGTGTGGTACACGGGCCAGTTCTACGCGCTGTTCTTCCTCACGCAGACGCTGAAGGTCGACGGTGCCAGCGCGAACATCCTGATCGCGATCGCGCTGCTGATCGGCACGCCGTTCTTCCTGTTCTTCGGTTCGCTGTCGGACAAGATCGGCCGCAAGCCGATCATCCTCGCGGGCTGCCTGATCGCGGCGCTGACGTACTTCCCGCTGTTCAAGGCGCTCACGCACTACGCGAACCCGCAGCTCGAGCTCGCGACGCAGAAGGCGCCGATCACGGTCCTGGCCGACCCGGCCACCTGCTCGTTCCAGTTCAACCCGGTGGGCACGTCGAAGTTCACGAGCTCGTGCGACATCGCGAAAAGCGCGCTCTCGAAGGCAGGCCTGAACTACGAGAACGTCGCGGCGCCGGCCGGCTCGCTGGCCGAGATCAAGGTCGGCGACGCGGTGATCCAGACCTACGACGGCAAGGCGGCCGACGCGAAGGCGCAGGGCGCGGCGTTCGACAAGACGCTCGCGTCGACGCTGAAGGGCGCCGGCTACCCGGCGAAGGCCGACCCGGCGCAGCTCAACTGGCCGATGACGATCGTGATCCTGACGATCCTCGTGATCTACGTGACGATGGTCTACGGCCCGATTGCCGCGATGCTGGTCGAGATGTTCCCGACGCGGATCCGCTACACGTCGATGTCGCTGCCCTATCACATCGGCAACGGCTGGTTCGGCGGCTTCCTGCCGGCGACCGCGTTCGCGATCGTCGCGGCGAAGGGCAACATCTATTCGGGGCTCTGGTATCCGATCGTGATCGCGCTGGCCACGTTCGTGATCGGCCTGCTGTTCGTCAAGGAGACGAAGGACTCGAACATCTACGCGCAGGATTGAGGTTGCAACGCGCGGGCGGGGACGGGTTGCCGGACGGGTGTCCGGTAGCCCGCCACCCGCCCTGTCGCGAGGCCGCCATGGGCCGCCCGGCAACTTTTTTCGCGAAAGATGGAAAAAGCTGTTGACAGCCAAGCGGCCGACCGACATAATTCAATTCTTCACGGCGAATTAGCTCAGTCGGTTAGAGCGACGGAATCATAATCCGCAGGTCCGGGGTTCGAATCCCTGATTCGCCACCAAATGCGAAAAGCCGCTGTTTCGAAAGAAACAGCGGCTTTTTTCATTGCCGCGCTGCTCCGGCAGCAGCACATCACCCGCCGATAAACACTCAACGGCACGATCGCGTACGCCCGGTCTAGCGGGTTGATCTAGCGGATTCCGCAATCGGGATCCGTCACGCGCATATCGGCATCGGCCATGCATGACCCGTTCCGGCGTGCCGTGACCGTTCACCCATCCCGTTTCTTCCCGACGTTCGCGGATCCCGCTGCGAAATCACATCGTGTCGACCGTACCGGTCTCCGCCATCGTCCGCTGACGGTAAGCAAGATCGCGAACCGGACACGACGAAATCCAGTCGCGATCGATATACGACTGACTCGCCGATGCGAGCAATCCAAATCGTCGATAGCGGCATGCGGAGATACCGAACGGCCGCAATTTTGATACCGCGCGCAACGGCGCCCAGCCTGCCACGCCATGAGCACGACGCTGCGCTTAGAATCGGAACCCCAATAACCGCTGCAGCCGGGCACGACAACTGTGAAAAAACGCCTCGCATGCTTTCTACTGGGCCTGATCGGTGTAGCGATTCCGCTCGCCTGCTCGGCCGACCCTTTGCCGGGCACCACCGTCGACGGCCTGCAGTGGCGATTCGTGCAATTGCATGACACCGGGCACGACGATGACTACGAGGTCGCCGCCCGTCGAGGCGAACAGGTCCTGGTCTGGGACGACGGCAAGAACCGGCAAGCCTATGCGGATGCCGTGTACCTGCTGATATCCGCCCCGTTCGACCAGGTGCAGCCGCGGGTGCAGGGCGTGCTGCAACGGACGAGCCCCGTGAAGGCCAGTATCGACCGCTGGCAGTTGTACAACTTGCCGGCCCCGTGGGAACAGGTGCTGTTGTCGCGCCGGCCGGACCTCCGCACGGCCATTGCCGAACAAGCGACCCAGCCGAAGCTGCAGCAGGCGCTGCAACAAGGTGCGATCACCCGTTCAGAACTGGACCGGCGCATGGATCAGGCTCGTGCACGCGTCAACGGGCTGTTCCAGGGCTCCCACGTGCCCGCGCTTCAGGCCACCTATGCGTACTGGGACGCCCGCCAGGATCACAGCGACGGCATCACCGGCCAGTACCGCAGCACACTGTTCGTGAGGGTGCAGGACGTGAGCGCCATCTTCGGGCATCCGGCGACGGTCGTTCAGTTCGGTCGCAGCGATACCCGACCCAATCCCGACTACAGCCTGTGGAAAGCACTGACGCTGCAGGACCTCGACATATTCAGCGGCAACCGGACCCAGTCCAGCAGGACGGGCATATCCGTTGTCCCGGGCGACGTGTTCGCGGCATTGTCCGACGCTCTGTCCGCGATTCCCGGCAAGCTGGAAATCGCCGCGTCGCCGACCGCATGGCAGTTGCCCTCGACACCGTCGATACCGGCCCCCGCGATCGGCCTGATCGCACCGGACCCAAGCGCCCCGGTGCTGAAGCCCCTGTTCATGCGCTGGGACACGCTCGTGACCGATCCGTCGCAACGCCCCCTGCTGTATCCGCACGACATCCTCGGCCTGCCGGATGGCAGCATGCTGTTCAGCGCCCAGGTGAGCGACAAACGCGGCTGGAACGAATACGTGTGGCGGCTGCACGAGGACAATGGCGCGTGGCGCGCCGAGGCCGTCTGGCAAGGCAAATCCGGCCCGCGACGGATGATGATCAACGGCGACGGCAGCGCCGTCTGGTTCGACGGCCAGCCGGACGACCGCGGCAAGCCGTGCCTGTACCGCTATGACATCGCGAGCCGCAAGGTCGATCGCCATGACATCGTCTGGCCGAGCGAAACCAGCTGGCGTGACTATCAGATGAGCGATCTGCACTGGATCCTCGCGGACGATCTGCCGGCCAATTTCTGGCACGACATCCGGCATGGCGAAAAGGACTCGAACCCGCTCGGCTCCGAATACCTGACCGTGCAGCGTCCGGCGTCGCCGCCACCGGGCACCGACGACCCATGGCCGTTCGCCACCACGCTGTCGTCCGTGCGCCAGTCGCTGATGAACGAAATCACGGGCAGCGGCAATCCGCTGATCTGGCCGGTACGCTGGCGGCCTGCCGGGAGCTATTGGACGGAGGATCCGCAGGGGCTCGCCGAACTGGACGCCCGCACCGGCCGCACGCTACGCACGATCGAGCTGCCCCAGCGCTTCGGCGCCCCGAATCCCGCCAACGCCGCCGGCGTCGCGCAATGGGTACCCGAGCCGCTCGGCTCGCCGCAGGGCCAATGGATAGCAACCGGCTTCGTGCTGCTGCTCGACGACGACGGCAGCATGCCTCCGTCAGTCAAGCTCTCCGGCGCGAAACGCGCCCGTTTCGTCGGCATGCACGTAGCGGATCTCAAGAGCGGTCACGTACTGTCGGCACTGCTCGGCCCTGCCGACGACTTCAAGGCCGCGGCCCGTTCAGCGAACGGACGCTTCCTTGCGATGGGCACGACCGATAACTCACGCGGCTGGACGCACCGTGTGGCGCTCTGGGACGTCGCACGAGGCCGGACACCCGTGCAGCTCGACGCGTCTGCGTTACCCAGGGACAACGAGATCCACGCGTTGGCCTTTTCGTGGGACGGTTCGGCGCTGTGGGCGCTGGGCACGCGTGAACTGCTGCTGTGGCAATTGCCCGCCGCGCTGCGCGATCGCGCGACGCGAGGCGCCGTGCCGGATCAATCCCGCAATTGAGACGCCGGTCTCGACCGGCGCCCGGTTTGCGCCATCTGCGAAAATCGGCATCGAGTTCGGCCGGCCGCGCCGCCGCGGGCTTCTCCATGGCGGAAATCCGCCGTTGCCGAATCGACAATGACAATTCCGAGGGCTAGATGATGGACCGTCACGAATCGACAAGCGACAAGCATCGTGGACGCACGAAACGACGCTGGCTGATAGCCGGTGTCGCATGCGCGGCGGCCGTGCTGGTTGGCATGCGCGTCGTTTCACCGCGAGACGAACTGGACAAAAGCAAGATCAACGCAATCCTGAAGCCCGCGCTCGCGGACAAGAACACCGCTCCGACCGACGCCTGCGTCAGCCTGGCCGGCGCCGAACTTCCTGCGAACGTCAATGCGAAGGAATTGCTGAGAGTCGACGGCGTAGTGAGATCGGACGTGCAGGCATTGATCAACCGCGGCCTGATTACCGTGAAATTCAATGCAGGCAAAGGGCGACCGACCGTGAGAAATCCGGACTACGAGTCGCGCGACACCCATGTCCCGTTGAGCCACATCGAGCTCACCCCCGTCGGAAAGTCGTACTACCGGTACGAGGAATTCGAGACGACCGACGGGTCGGTTCCCGGTGGACGCGTGCTGCACATGGTGAACTTGTTCTGCGCGCACGTGACCTATGGCGGCGTCGAAAAATTCATGGAGCCGTCCAAGAATCCGTTCGACGACAATCCGCATCTGGTCTCGTGGGTCAATTTCCTGTGGAAGCCGGATCGGCAAGCCACGCCGTGGCTGGCCGACCCGGACCTCCTGGGCTCGCTGACGTTTTATCCCGAAGAGGACGGCTGGGCGCACAAGGGCATTCTCCTCGAACGGGACGACAACGGGCACTGGGCGCTCGGCGACAATCCTTACACGATCCGCTGGTAGGCACGGCATCGCGTGACGTCTCACCTGCCCGGCGATCGTCGAGACGAGGCACGCGCGGCACGCCTCATCTCCCTTCGCTGATCGCGGTACCGCCCGGCTGCATGTCGCCGCCTTACGCCGCTACCGCCCCCCTCTGCACCTCCACCGCCTGCGCCCCCACCTTCCCCCGCCAGTTCTCCCCGCCCTCCAGCGCCGGCGTCGACTCGAACAGCTCCGCGACCCAGTCGGCGAACACCCGCACCTTCTGCGACAAATGCCGGTTGTGCGGATAGACGATCGAAATCGGCTTCGGCTTCGGATTGCAGTCCGGCAGCACCTCGACCAGCGAGCCGTCGAGCAGGTTCGGCAGCACCATGAACAGCGTCGGCTGGATCATCCCGAACCCTTCGAGCCCGCACGTCACGTAGGCATCCGAATCGTTGACCGTGACGCTGCCGTTCATCCGCACCTCGAACGGCTTGCCGTCGATCATGAACACCCACGGAATCGCCCGTGCACCGTGGCTCGCACGGAAATTCACCGCATGGTGATCGGCGAGATCGGCGATTTCGTGCGGCTCGCCGTGACGCGCGAGGTAATCGGGCGACGCGCAGGTCACGCGCTTCAGCATCCCGATGCGCCGCGCGACCATCGACGAATCCTCGAGCGGCCCGACGCGGATCATGCAGTCGATGCCCTCCTCGACCGGATCCACGTAGCGGTCGGACAGCCCCAACTCGAGCGTGATGTCCGGATAGCGCTGCCGGAAAATCGACAGCGACGGCAACACGATGCGCCGCCCGAGCGAACTCGGCATGTGGACGCGCAGCACGCCGGTCGGCTTGCGGTTGCCGGTCTGGAAGCTCGCGTCGGCCTCCGCGATCTCCGAGATGATCTTCATGCAATGCTCGTAGTACGCGGCGCCCTCCGGCGTCAGCGACAGTCGGCGCGTCGTCCGGTGCATCAGGCGCACGCCGAGCAGCGCCTCGAGATTCTGGATGATGGTCGTCACCGATGCGCGCGGCATCGCGAGCGTATCGGCCGCGCGTGTGAAGCTGTTCGCGTCGACCACACGGGTAAAAACTTCCATTGCCTGGATTCGGTCCATGCTGCTTCCCCCTTCCAATCGCCAACGGAACAGAATAGAGCGCGCGACGGGCGCGGCACAAGCCCCTGCCTATTGTTATCCGATCCTGAATAGTTGCAGTGTTTCGGACTGGGAATCGACTGTTTTTCGTTCAGTTCGCGACGTCGACCGCACCGGCCCGATCCCGCCCCGCGCGTCACCGCACGAACCGCTCGCGATAACCCTGCGGCGACACGCCCAGCACGCGCACGAAACTGCGCCGCAGCGTCTCCTCCGAACCGAAGCCGCAGCGCGCGGCGATCCGCTTGACGGGCCACGCGGTTTCGCCGAGCAGGCGCTGCGCGGCCTCGATGCGGATCTGCTCGACCGCGCGCGCGGGCGTGCGGCCCGTCCCCGCACGATAGTGGCGCACGAAGCTGCGCTCGCTCATGCTGACGCGCTCGGCCAGCGCAGGCACCGACAGGTCGGCCGTCAGGTGCTCGGCCATCCACGCATGCAGGTCGCCGAACCGGTCGTCGGTGCGCTGCATCGACAGCATCGCGCTGAACTGCGCCTGTCCGCCCGGACGCTTCAGGAACACGACGAGTTCGCGCGCGACGTCGAGCGCGGTCGCGCGCCCGAGATCCTCCTCGACCAGCGCGAGCGCGAGATCGATGCCGGCCGTGACGCCGGCCGACGTCCACAGCGCGCCTTCGCGGATGAAGATCGGGTCGGGCTCGACGCGCACGTTCGGGTAGCGCGCCGCGAATTCGTCGCAGCGCGCCCAGTGCGTGACCGCGCGCCGCCCGTCGAGCAGCCCGGCCTCGGCGAGCAGGAACGCGCCGGTGCAGACCGACGCCACGCGCCGCGCGCGCCCGGCCTGCTGCCGCACCCAGCGCACCAGCCGCGCATCCTTCGACGCGGCGTGCACGCCCTTGCCGCCGGCGACGATCAGCGTATCGGGACGACGCGCGGCCGAGCGCAGCGACTCGGCCATCACGACGAGGCCCGACGACGTCTCGACGGGCCCTGCCTCGACTGCCACGACGCGCGGCGCATACGGCGCCGGCTGCCCGCGCTCCAGCGCAAGCTCGTTGACGGACGCGAACACCTGAAGCGGCCCCGACACGTCGAGCAGTTGCGCACGCGGGAACGCGAGGACCAGGATCGAACGCGGAGCATCGGCAGGCATGGCGATTGGCTGAAAACGTGGGTGATATGGCAATTTCGCCAAACACTACGCGCCTAGAATCGATCTGTCCATCCCGTGCCGGCAACGGCGCGCTCCCCTTCCACTCGGAGTCCTCGCATGACCCTGCACATCGGCCTTCTCGTGTTTCCGGGCGTCCAGCAACTCGATCTCACCGGCCCGCACGACGTCCTCGCGTCGCTGCCCGACGCAACCGTCCATCTGGTCTGGAAGTCGCGCGACGCCGTCGCGTCGAGCAGCGGCCTTGCACTCACGCCGACCTGCACGTTCGACGACTGCCCGCCGCTCGACGTGATCTGCATTCCGGGCGGAATCGGGATCAACGACGTGCTGCTCGACGCCGAAACGATCGCGTTCGTGCGGCAACGCGCAGCCGCCGCACGCTATGTGACGTCGGTCTGCACGGGTGCGCTGCTGCTCGGCGTGGCCGGCCTGCTGCGCGGGCGGCGCGCGACGACGCACTGGGCGTTCCACGCACTGCTCGAACCGTTGGGTGCGGTGCCCGTGCGCGAACGCGTCGTGCGCGACGGCAACCTGATCACCGGCGGCGGCGTGACGGCCGGCATCGACTTCGCGCTGACGATCGCCGCCGAACTGGCAGGCGATGAAGAAGCGCAGGCGATCCAGCTGCAACTCGAATACGCGCCCGCGCCGCCGTTCGCCGCCGGCTCGCCCGACACGGCGCCGGCAGCGGTCGTGAAGCGCGTCACCGAACGGTCGGCGGCCGGTTTCGCGAAGCGCAAGGCGATCGTCGAGCAGGCGCTGCGCGCGACGGCGCGCTGAATGCGGATACGAAGAACGTGACGGAAGGACGGCGCGCGTTCGCGCGGGAGAACAGATCGATGAAGATAATCCGGAGTGTGGACTTCACGGCGAATCGCGCGTGGGGCGCGCTCGATATCGCGAACCTGAACGGCATCACGGTCCGGTTGCACTGGACCGACGCGCCCTATCGATGGCACGTGAACGACGGCGAAGAGGTGTTCGCGGTACTCGACGGCCGCGTCGAGATGCGCTACCGCGAAGCCGGCGTCGAGCACGCGACCGTGCTCGATACGGGCGACGTCTTCCACGCGACGGTCGGCACCGAGCATGTCGCGCATCCGCTCGGCGAAGCGCGCATCCTCGTGATCGAGACGGCAGGCAGCGTCTGACGGCGGGCACCCGCCGTGCGCCGAAGACGCACGGCGGAAGCGGGCTTCAGCCCGTGATCGTCCCCGTACCCTGGGACGGAATCAGTTTCGGCTGCGGCGTGCAGACGCACTGGCACAGGTCATGCTCGAGCGCGACGACCTTGCCCATCACGGTCATCGTCCGCTCGCCGCCGTCCGACACGATCACGCCCGTCGTCTTGCAGGCGGCGCAGAACACCGGTGCGCCGAGATAGGCGAGTTCGCGTCCGTCGAACGACGAGTTGGCGATCCCCTCGAGCACCACGCCGCCGTGGTCGGTCGTGTCGCCCTTCAATATGAATTTGCGGCTCATGTGTCGGTTCTTCCCTCGGAAACGCCGCGCTGCGCGGCACTCGGCCGCGCACGGGCAATCGGAATCCGCCCGTCGGTCGCGGGCGTTCCGCGAGCATATCACCGCTCGCGGCCGCCGCTTGCCGATCGCCGCCGCCGCGCCCGTCAGAACTTGTGCCGGATGCCGATCCGCGCCTCGAACTGGCGGTCGTTCGCGGACGCGCCGGGGCCGTTGATCGCGGCGACCGCCGCGCGCCCCGTCGAACCGGTGCCCGATGCGCGCTGAAAGACGGCCGTCGCATACACGTCGGTGCGCTTCGACAGGAAATAGTCGAGCCCGGCCGCGACCTGGTGGTACGTCGCGCCGTCTCGGCCGTTCACGCCGCCGCCGCGCGTGTAGTCGTACGCAACGCCGCCGAACAGGTAGGGCGTGAACTGGTAGCGCACGCTGGCCTCGACGTTGTTGAACACCGCGTTTCCCGACACGCCGCCCGGGTTCGGCCCGGACGACAGGTCGCCGAGCCGGCGAAACGACGTGTTCGTATACATCGCGCCGAGCGTCACCGCGCCGAGCGCGTAGGTGCCGCCCGCCGCCGCGACCTGCAGCGTGCGCGCCGACGCATAGCCGGAATACACGGGCGACAGCATGTTGTTGCCGGGCACGCCGACGACGACCGGCGCGGGGCTGCCGGTCGTGCCGAAGAACGACACGTTCGGGTTGCGGGCATTCAGGTAGCCGGCCGCGACCACGAGCGGCCCGCGCGTGTAGCCGGCCGTCATCGACCACACCTGGTTGCGCGTCGCCGCGCCCGCGATGCCGCCCACGCCATACATGGCCGCGAAACGGAATCCGCCGTAGTCGTTGCTCGTGAACTTGATCGCGTTGTTGGTCGAGTTCGCGTTGTTCACGTTGTCGAGATCGCCGGGGTGCGCAACCATGTAGCCGCCGAACTGCGCGGCGGCCTCGAGCGGCCCGAGGAAGTCGACGTTGGTATCGTACTGGCGCCCGAGCGTGACGGTGCCGAACGGCCCCGACAGCCCCACGAACGCCTTCTTGCCGAAGATCAATCCGCCCTGCCCGAGCTTGCCGGTGCTCGGGTCGAAGCCGTTCTCGAGCGTGAAGACGGCCGCCAGCCCGCCGCCGAGATCCTCGACGCCGCGCAGCCCCCAGCGGCTCGCCTGCTGCACGCCGCCGAGCATCCGCCACGCCGGCTTGCCGCTCGCGGTGCCGTTCGGGCCGGCGACCGCGAGGTTGCTCGTGTAGGTCAGCCCTTCGTCGATAATGCCGTACAGCGTCACGCTGCTCTGTGCGTGCGCCGCACCCGCGATCAGCGCGACGCCCGCGCCTGCCAACAGCCGTTTGTTCATCGGAAGGTCTCCATTGCGCGGGTCGAATGGCCAAACGCAGGCGTGCGCGTCCCCCGCAGGCGCGCGGCCTGCTCCGGTGCGAACCGGAACGGTCAGCGGTGAATCGGGGAAGACGGCTGGCGCAGCGCGTCGGCGACGACGGCCGGCGGGGCCCAGCGGCGGCCGGCCGCGATTTCGTACGCATGGCCGAACTGCAGCACGCCCCAGTCGTCGCGGTAGCGGCCGACGATCTGCATGCCGATCGGCAAACCGGTCGCGCCGAAGCCGCACGGCACCGACAGGACAGGCGCCTCGGTCGACGACAGGTACCAGCACACGCGCATCCAGTCGATGTACGACGTGCTCGCGGCGCCCTGCACGTGCGCAGGCGAACGCAGGTCGACGTCGAACGGCATCACCTGCGTGGTCGGCAGCACATAGAACGCGTAGCGCTGCATGAACGCGCGCATCCGCTCGAACAGCCGCGTCTTGCGCACGAACATGCGGCCGAGATCGGCGGCCGTCAGCGATCGATGCAGCCGGTATTCATCGTGAATCTCGGGCTTCAGCGTCGCACGCCGCGCATCGTCGAACCCGTCGACCAGCGTGCCGATCGTCCAGGCGCGCTCGATGCGGAACACGTCCTCCGCGTCGGACAGGTCGGGATCGTCGAATTCGACTTCGCAACCGAGCGACGCAAACACGCGCGCTTGCGCCTCGACCGCGCGACTGATCTCCGGATCGACCGGCACGCCGGGCAGGCCGCGCGACATCGCGATGCGCGTGCCGCGGAAGTCGCGTTCGAGCGGCTGCGCGAAGCGCGCGCCCGGTTCCGCGAGTTCGGTCGCGGTCTCGCCGCTCGGCCCGGCGATCGCCGCAAGCAACAGTGCGGTATCGGCCACGTCGCGCGCCATCGGCCCGTCGACGCCGAGCGTCGTCCAGCCGTTCAGGTCCGGCGCGCGCGGCACGCGGCCCGGCGACGGCCGCAATCCGACGACGTTGTTCCACGCGGCCGGGTTGCGCAGCGAGCCGCCCATGTCGCTGCCGCACGCGAGCGGATTCATCCCGCACGCGAGCGCGGCCGCCGCGCCGCCGCTGCTGCCGCCCGCGGAGCGCGTCAGGTCCCACGGGTTGCGCGTCGCACCGAACACGTCGTTGAACGTATGCGACCCGGCGCCGAATTCGGGCGTGTTCGACTTGCCGATCATCAGCGCGCCGGCGCTCGCGCAGCGGCGCACGACGAGCGCGTCATGCAGCGGCACGTGATCGGCGAACGACGGCGAACCGTACGTCGTGCGCACGCCGCGCGTCGCGGTGAGATCCTTCTGCGACACCGGCAGCCCGTGCAGCGGGCCCTGCCATTCGCCGCGCATCCAGCGGGCGTCGATGTCGCGCGCGCGGGCCCGCAGCACGTCGGGATCGACGACGGTCACGAGCGCGTTCACGCACGGGTTGACCGCCGCGATCCGCGCGAGATGCGCGTCGAGCAGGTCGCACGCGCTGATCTGCCGCGTCTTCAGCAGGTCGAGCATCGTGCGGGCGGACAGGTCGCACAGGTCGCCGGCCGTGACGTCGGCGGGCGGGGACGAAAGCGAAGCGATGGCGGTCATACGATTCGGGGCGAAGAGGAAAGAAGGAAGCGGCGGCGGTCATGCATCGTGTTCGCTGCGATCCGTTGCGAACGCGAGCGCGACGAGCGACAGCACGCCGCAGGCGATCACGTACCATGCGGGCGCCGCCGGATTGCCGGTCGCGCCGATCAGCCACGTGACGATGAACTGCGCGAAGCCGCCGAAGATCGACACGCCGCCCGCATACGCGATCGACAGCGCGGTGGCACGCGTGCTCTTCGGGAACAGCTCGGCGAGGATCACGCCGTTCGCGCCGGCGTTGATCGAGTGCAGCGCGGCGAGCAGCATCACGACCGCATACATCGTCGCGATCGACGGCACCGCGCGAATCAGCCAGAAGCCCGGCAGGATCAGCACGGTCAGTGCGATGCGCGACCACAGCGCGACACGCTTGCTGCCGATGCGATCCGACAGCCGCCCGCCGATCGGCGCGGCGACGAACATCACGGCGCCGGACAGGATCCCGCACCACAGCGCCGTATCCATCGGCAGGTGCAGCACCTTGATCGCATACGTCGACATGTAGTACAGAACGATGAAATGCGCGGCCGTGCCGCCGACCACGAGGCCGAGCGCTGTCAGCACGGCGCCGCCGTCGCGCCGCAGCACGGTGCCGAGCACCGCCGACGAACGCCGTGCGGCCGCGGCCGGCGCGTGCTGCTCGATCGCGCTGAAGCGTGCGCGCAGGTAGAGGCCGATCGGTGCGATCAGCACGCCCAGCAGGAACGGCACGCGCCAGCCCCACGCTTCGAGCGACGCGGTATCGAGGCAATACGACAGCAGGAAGCCGACGAACGAACCGGCCAGCGCGGCGGCGCCCTGGCTCGCGAACTGCCAGCTCGTGTAGTAGCCGCGTTCGCCGGCCGGCGCGCGCTCGGCGAGCAGCGACGTCGACACGCCGACCTCGCCGCCGGCCGAAAAGCCCTGCAGCAGCCGCGCGACGACGACCAGCACCGGCGCCGCGACGCCGATCTGCGCATAGGTCGGCAGCACGCCGATCATCCCGGTGCCGATTGCCATCGTGACGAGCGTGAGGTTCATCGCGGGCACGCGGCCGAAGCGGTCGGCGACGAGCCCGATCACGACGCCGCCGACCGGCCGCGCGATGAAGCCGACGCCGAAGGTCGCGACCGACATCAGCAACTGCTGCTGCGCCGAGACCGCGGGAAAGAACAGTTTGCCGAGCAGCACCGCGAAGAAACTGAACACGGTGAGATCGAAGAATTCGAGGCCGTTGCCGATGGTGATCGCGACAATCAGCTGACGATTGGACGGGGATGCGGCAGCGTCGCCGACATGCCCGCCGAACATGCTGTCCGCTCGGGGCGCCTTCATGAAGGTGTGTCTCCGTACTGGTTATGCGTGTCGTGTGCACGGCCCGTTCGACGGCCTGCGCATGCAGTCTAGGCATTCAAAATACGCAGCCCGGAGCGACATTTTTCGATCGTGATAACGCACGGTTATCGCGTGCTTTCCACGCGGCGGCGCGGTGTAGGATACGAACGTCGCCACTGCCGCCGCGCCCCGCCTCGCCGTGAAACACCACCAGCTCCGGGCGCTTGCCGCCATCGCCGAACACGGCAGCCTGCGCGCGGCCGCGCGCGCGATCCACCTGTCGCAGCCCGCGCTGACGAAGGCGATCCGCGAACTCGAACTCGATCTCGGCGTGCCGCTCGTCACGCGCAATGCGCGCGGTGCGCAGCTCACGCGTTTCGGCCAGGCCGTCTATGCACGCGCACGGCTGATCCTCGCGGAGATGCAGCACGCGCGCGACGACGTGATCCAGCTGTCGGGCGGCAAGGAAGGCGCGCTCGCGTGCGCGCTGACGCCGCTGATGTCGCTCGGCTTCCTGCCGGCCGCGCTCGACGCGTTCCGCCAGCGGATGCCGACGATCCGCCTCGACGTGCGCGAAGGGTTTCTCGACACCGCGCTGCCGCGGCTGCGCGACGGCTCGCTCGACTTCGTGATCGCGATCGTCGACGCGGCGCGGCTGTCGCCGGAATTCACGTTCCGGCCGCTGCTCGAATCGGAACTGATCCTGATGACGCGCGCGAGCAATCCGCTGCGCCACTGCACGTCGCTCGCGCAGCTGCAGGACGCGCAATGGATCCTCAACACGTCGCCGGAAAGCATCGGCCGGCTGCTGCAGGACGTGTTCGTCGCGCACGGCTATCCGGCGCCGCAACCGATCGTCGAATGCACGTCGTTCAGCGCGGCGTTTTCGCTGTCGGTGCACACCGACACCGTGTCGTGCGTGCCGAAGAGCTTCATGGAAGTCGACTGGATTCGCGAGCGGATGGTCGCGATCGAGGTGGAAGAAACGATTCCGGCCGTATCGGTCGGCGTGCTCACGCGCCGCGATGCGCTGAACACGATTGCCTGCGACTACCTGATCCACTGCTTCGTCGAAGCCGTGCGCCGGCACGCTCGCGAGACGCTGCCGGGGCGATAGCGGCGCCGCTCAGACGACCAGCGCGATGCACAGCGCGGCACCGCACAGATAGGTGCCGAGCGCACCGATGAAACGCGCGGGATTGGGGTTGGCCATCGTCGGCCACGCGAGCAATCCCATGACCAGCAGGCAGCGGCACGTGGTGGCCGCGACGATCAGCGCGAGGATCGCGTGCGACGGATCGTGTGCGCCGAAATAGAGAAACAGCACCGCGAGAAACGGCGCGTATTCGGCCGTATTGCCATGCGCACGCACGAGCTTGTGCAGCCCGTTCGTCGGGTCGGGCGCGCACCCGGATTCGGTGGCCTGCCGAAAGCGCGTGACTGACACGACGAGCCCGAGCCCGAACAGCAGCAGCCCGAGGATGGCCGTGCACACGAGTGCGACGGGATGGATCGTCATGGGACTCAGGGCGTAAGCGGACACGCGCCGCACATCCGGCGATCGTACTCGCCGCCGGCGCGCGCGGCTATCGCGGAAACCCGTAGCGGCGCCGTACGACGCCTCCTTTCGCGAACGCGTTCCGGCCCGAATTGCACCGATTCCGCAGCGCACGAAATCCGTGCATCGTCCGTCGGCCCGACCGCGCGGGCCTGTCCGACGCCGCCCCGGTCACGCGCAAGTCGCCGCGCGACACGCGCAAACGTTAAGCAGTGCCGGCACGCACCATCGCGGCGCAACGCCGATCGCCACGCATCACAGGCACGCGCGTTGCGTCGGCGCATCTCGGTAGTCGACGTCCTTGGCAGCACGCTGCGGAGGACTACACTAATCCTTAATGGGGTGCGGCCGGAGCCCGCGCCTTCAGGGAGACGCCGCCATGAATCGGCCGCTGAATCGTATCCTGCCGCGCGTGACCGGGCTCGCATCGGTCTGGACGTGGGTCAAGTGGTCCTTGCTCGCCGCGCTGCTGATCGCGGTGGCGATCGTTGCGCGGCTCGTGCAGACCGAGATCGAAACGTCCCGGCTGCAGGCGCACTACCTGTCCGAGCTCACCCGCGACGTCGGCTACACGATCGAAACGGGCCCGAGCGATCACATCCGCTTCCCCGCGAACGGCCCGTACGACCAGCGCCTCGGCTATGCGATGCTGCCGGCATTCCAGGAGCGGCTGCTCGCCCGCGGCTTCGTCGTCGGCAAGCAGGCGCGCGATTCGCAGCGAATGCTGTCGCTCGGCGATCGCGGGTTGTTCCTCCCTTTTGAAGAGAAGGATCAGGCCGGCCTGATGCTGTTCGATTCGACCGGCGCGCCGCTGTTCGCGACCGTGTTCCCGCAGCGCGTGTACGCCGACTTCGACTCGGTGCCGCGCGTGGTCGCCGATTCGCTGCTGTTCATCGAGGATCGCTACCTGCTCGATGCGAACGCACCGAACCGCAACCCGGCGATCGACTGGGGACGCTTCGGCCGCGCGCTCGCCGACCAGGCGCTGCACGTCGTCAACCGTCACCAGGCGCGCCCGGGCGGCAGCACGCTCGCGACGCAGATCGAGAAGTTCCGCCATTCGCCCGAAGGCCGCACCGCGACGCCCCCCGAGAAGCTGCGGCAGATTGCGTCGGCGTCGGTGCGCGCGTACCTGAACGGCCCGCAGACGATGCTCGCGCGCCGCACGATCGTCGTGCGCTACCTGAACTCGGTGCCGCTCGCCGCGCGGCCGCACATCGGCGAAATCACCGGCATCGGCGACGGTCTCGCCGCGTGGTACGGCCGCGACTTCAACGACGTGAACCGGATCCTGTCCGCGCCGACGACCGGCGACAACGTCGACGAACAGGGCAAGACGTTCCGCGAGGTGCTGTCGCTGGTCATCGCGCAGCGCGCGCCGTCGTACTTCCTCAACCGCGGCTATCCGGCGCTGCAGAAGCTGACCGACAGCTACCTGCGGCTGCTGTCGAACGGCGGCGTGATCTCGCCCGCGCTGCGCGATGCCGCGCTCGCCGCGCAGATCGAGCGCAGCGCGCCGCCGGCCGCCGCGCGCGTGCAGTCGTTCGTGTCGCGCAAGGCCGTGACGTCCGCGCGCGCGTCGCTGCTGTCGGCGCTCGGCATCAGCGACCTGTACCAGCTCGACCAGCTCGACCTGCAGGCGACGAGCACGCTCGACAACGGCGTGCAGCAGGCCGTCGCCGAACGGCTCGCCCAGGCGTCGACACGCGACGGCGCGCAGGCCGCCGGCCTGTACGGCTACGAGATGCTCGCGCCGAAGGACGACCCGTCGCACCTCACGTACAGCTTCACGCTGTACGAACACCGCAACGGCGCGAACCTGCTGCGCGTGCAGACCGACAGCGTGAACCAGCCGTTCGACGTGAACCGCGGCGGCCGCATCAACCTCGGGTCGACCGCGAAACTGCGCACGCTGATCACGTACCTGCAGATCGTGTCCGACCTGCATGCGCGCTATGCGAACCTGTCGAATGCGGCGCTCGCGCGCGTGAAGCCCGACCCGATCGACGGGCTGTCGCGCTGGGCGCTCGACTACCTGTCGCATACGCGCGACCGCTCGCTGCAGGCGATGCTCGACGCGGCCGTCGAGCGCAAGTACTCGGCGAGCCCCGACGTGTTCTACACGGGCGGCGGCGCGCAAGTGTTCTCGAACTTCGAGAAGTCGGACAACCGCCGCATCCTGACGCTGCACGCAGCGTTCGAGCATTCGGTCAACCTCGTGTTCGTGCGGCTGATGCGCGACATCGTCCACTACGAGACGCTGCAGGCAGCCGGCCCGTCGTCGTCGTGGCTGGGCGATCCCGAGCAGCGCCAGCGCTACCTGCAGCAGTTCGTCGACGGCGAAAGCCAGGTCTACGTGAAGCGCTACTACACGCGCTACGCGGGCAAGGCGCCCGAAGACGCGCTCGCGCTGATGCTGAAGGACGTGCGCAAGTCGCCGCCGAAGATCGCGACGGTGCTGCGCAGCGTCGCGCCGAACGAATCGCTCGCGTGGTTCGATGCGCAGATGCGCGCGCAGCTGAAAGGCACGCCGGCCGCGACGCTGTCCGACGACGATCTCGCCGCGCTCTACGCGAAGTACGCGATCGACCGCTTCAACCTCAACGACCGCGGCTACATCGCGAGCGTGCATCCGCTCGCGCTGTGGACGCTCAACTACCTGCGCGCGCATCCGGCGGCGTCGCTCGCCGAGGTCCAGCGCGACAGCCACGATGCGCGTTTCTACACGTACTCGTGGCTGTACAAGACGCGCTACCACGCGACGCAGGACCGGCGCATCCGTCGCATGGTCGAGCTGCGCGCGTACGCGGAGATCACGAAATCATGGCGCGCGCTCGGCTACCCGTTCGCGGAAGTCACGCCGTCCTACGCGGCCGCGATCGGCGCATCGGGCGACCAGCCCGACGCGCTCGCGAAACTGATCGGCCTGATCGCGAACGGCGGCCGGAAGGCGCCGACCGAGACGATCACGCGGCTCGACTTCGCGAAGGGCACGCCATACGAAACGCGCTTCGTGCGCGCGGCCGCGCAGCCGCAGCCGATGTTGTCGCCGGAGATCGTCAACGTGGCGCACACGCTGCTGCGCGACGTCGTGCTCAACGGCACCGCGCGCCGCCTCGCGGGCGGCCTCACGCTGCCCGACGGCAAGACGCTCGCGGTGTACGGCAAGACGGGGACGGGCGACCAGCGCTTCAACGTCTACGCGCGCGGCGCGCGGCTGATCGAGTCGCGCAAGGTCAACCGCAGCGGCACGTTCGTGTTCGTGATCGGCGACCGGTTCTTCGGGGTCCTGACGGCAACTGCGCACGAACCGTACGCGGCCCGCTACGACTTCACGAGCGCAATGGCCGTGCAGCTGCTGAAGTCGATGGCGCCGGCGCTCGCACCGCTGATCGAACGCCCGGCCGACGCCGGCACGCGCACGGCGGGCCCGGCACCGCAAGCGGAAACGCCTGCGCCGGACGCGGCGTCGGCACAACCGTCCTGACCGCGGCGCGACCGTTCGCGGCCCAGTGAGCCGCTCAGTGCGAGCGGCCGTCGTAGTGCGTGACGGGCAGCGCGTCGAGGTCGACATCCTCGAGACAGCGGACGTTGATCGCCGCCATCGCGGTGCCGTCCGGATGCACGCCCTCGCCGAACACGTGGATCCCGCAGCGTTTGCAGAAGCGATGCTTGATCACGTGCTTGTTGAACATGTAGGTCGCGAGATTCTCTTCGGGTGTCAGCAGCTTCATGTGGTCGCGCGGCACGAACCACATCAGCGCGCCCTTGCGCTGGCAGATCGAGCAGTTGCAGGCCATCACGCCCTGCAGGTCGCCTTCCGCCTCGAACGTCACGTCTGAGCAGTGACAGCTTCCGCGATACAGCATGGTCGTCTCCCGGTGCGGCCCGTGCGCGTCGACGGGTATCCGGGCGGACACCGTTGGCGAGGCCGATCCAAACGCGTACAGTAGCGCTCGCATGCGCCGCACGCAATGTCCGGCGGCGCGCATCCCGACCCTCTCCGACCAGGAACATCGTCATGCTCGAACTGCGCCCCGCCTGTGAATGCTGCGACAAGGACCTGCCGCCCGATTCGGCGGAAGCACGCATCTGCACCTTCGAGTGCACGTTCTGCGCGACCTGCGCCGACGACGTGCTGAAGGGCCGCTGCCCGAACTGCGGCGGCGACCTGGTCGCGCGCCCTCACCGGCCGGCGAGCCTGCTCGCGAAGTACCCGCCGTCGACGGAACGCATCGTCAAGCCGGGCGGCTGCGCGAACGCGTGACGGCGCTTCGCCGGCCGCCCCCTTCCGTCACGACATCTCGATCCGCGCGCGCGTCACGGCGAGCAGCGTCGCCATCGCGCGGCGCGCGCCGTCCTCGTCGCGCGCGCGGATCGCGTCGCTGACGGCCACGTGCTCGGCGAGCGACGCGTTGTAGACGTCGGCCCGGCGCGCGTTCAGATGCAGCTGCGCTTCGAGCGTGCGGTCGATCAGCGCGCCGAGCGGCACCAGCAGCTCGTTGCCGCCGGCCTCGAGCACGCTCAGGTGAAAGCGCAGGTCGGCACGCACCCATTCGTCGACGTTGCGCGCAGCGGCCATCGCGCGCGCCGCGCCGTCGATCGCGTCGCACGCTTCGGGCGTGTGCGTGCGCGCGGCCAGCGCGGCCGCGTACGGTTCGATCATCTCGCGCATTTCCTGCAGCTTCAGCGCAAACGCGAGCGGCGGCGCGACGCGCGCATACCAGTCGAGCAGGTCGGCATCGAGCAGGTTCCACGCGCGGCGCGGCCGCACGCGCGTGCCGACCTTCGGCCGCGACTCGACGAGCCCTTTCGACGTCAGCGTTCGCAGCGCCTCGCGCATCACCGTGCGGCTCACGCCGTACATCTCCATCAGGTCGGGCTCCCGCGGCAGCAGCGATTCGGGCGGATAGTCGCCGCGCAGGATCGCCGTCGCCAGCCGGAAGGCCGTCTGTCCATGCAGGTCGCGTTGAATGATGATTCTCCGTTGATCCGGCAGGCCGGCTGCCCACTATCTGCACAATAATGCTATTAATACTATTTTTTATCGGGCTACGCTAGGATAACCGTGAAAGCACGCGACCGTGCGCCGCGCCCGAGCGGCCGCGCCGGTCAACCATGGAGACTCGCGTCATGAAAATCACCCGCCTCGAAACCTTCGTCGTCCCGCCGCGCTGGCTGTTCCTCAAGATCGAAACCGACGAGGGCATCGTCGGCTGGGGCGAGCCGATCGTCGAAGGCCGCGCGCACACGGTCGAGGCCGCCGTGCAGGAACTGGCCGACTATCTCGTCGGCCGCGACCCGCTGCTGATCGAGGATCACTGGCAGGTGATGTACCGCGCAGGCTTCTACCGCGGCGGCCCGATCATGATGAGCGCGATCGCCGGCGTCGACCAGGCGCTGTGGGACATCAAGGGCAAGCATCACGGCGTGCCCGTGCACGCGCTGCTGGGCGGCCAGGTGCGCGATCGCATCAAGGTGTATTCGTGGATCGGCGGCGACCGGCCGAGCGATGTCGCGAACAATGCGCGCGCGGTCGTCGAGCGCGGCTTCAAGGCCGTGAAGATGAACGGCTCCGAGGAGCTGCAGATCGTCGATACCTACGACAAGGTCGAGCAGGTGATCGCGAACGTCTCGGCCGTGCGCGAGGCGGTGGGCCCGCACGTCGGGATCGGCGTCGACTTCCACGGCCGCGTGCACAAGCCGATGGCGAAGGTGCTCGCGAAGGAGCTCGATCCGTACAAGCTGATGTTCATCGAGGAACCGGTGCTGTCGGAGAACGCCGAGGCGCTGCGCGACATCGTCAACCAGACCAGCACGCCGATCGCGCTCGGCGAACGGCTGTACTCGCGCTGGGACTTCAAGCACATCCTCGCGGGCGGCTATGTGGACATCATCCAGCCCGACGCGTCGCACGCGGGCGGCATCACCGAGTGCCGCAAGATCGCGACGCTCGCGGAAAGCTACGACGTCGCGCTCGCGCTGCACTGCCCGCTTGGGCCCATCGCGCTCGCCGCGTGCCTGCAGCTCGATGCGGTCAGCTACAACGCGTTCATCCAGGAGCAGAGCCTCGGCATCCACTACAACCAGGGCAACGACCTGCTCGACTACCTGCGCAACCCCGAGGTGTTCCGCTACGAGGACGGCTTCGTCGCGATCCCGCAGGGCCCTGGGCTCGGCATCGACGTGAACGAGGAGAAGGTGCGCGAGATGGCGAAGACCGGCCACCGCTGGCGCAACCCGGTGTGGCGCCACGCGGACGGCAGCGTCGCCGAATGGTGATGAAGGGACGAGACGAGCCGGAAGGCGCGACGATCACGCCGCGCACCGGCTTCGACACGGCCGCCCGGCAGGCGGCCGTTTTCGCTTCTGCGCTTCGCCGCGCGTCGACAGGGAGCGTCGCTACCCTGCCCCGCGCGACGCCCTCGGTCAGCCGAGCGCCGCGAACCCCGGCACGCTGAACGACAGCACGGCTGCCGCGACGAACACGCCGATCATCGTCATCCCTTCGAGATGCAGGATGTTGCGGAACGTGTGCGCGTCTTCGGTCGACGCGGTGCGGCGCAGGCGCGGCAGCGCCGAGAAGCGGTTCAGGCCGCCGAGCACGAGCGCGAGCGCGACGAGCAGCAGCTTCAGCAACAGCACGCGCCCCCACGTGCTGCCGTCGAGCGGCGCGAGCGAGCCGCCGAGCCCGCGGATCGCGTTGAGCACGCCCGTGCCGAGCACGAACACGACCGCGACGATCGACGTGCGCGACAGGTGCTGGCCGATGCGGATCAGCGCGCCGCGCGCGACCGACGAACCGAGCGCCGGCAGCACCGCGAGCCCGCCCGCGAGGACGAGGCCGCCCCACACCGCCGTGGCGAGCAGGTGCAGCGTCTGGATGCCGACCGCCGCGGACAGCGCGCCCGTATCGGCCGCGTGGCCGAGCGAGGCCTTGCCGGCCGCGACCACGATCACCGCGAGCCACAGCACGGCGTGCGCGACCGGGCCGTCCGGTTTCGCGAGCGCGACGATCGCGAGCACGAGGGCGCCGGCGAACGCGACGCTCCATGCAAAGCCCGTGTGCGTCTGCATCAGCATGGTCGGAATCGCGGCGAACGCGCCGCCGAGCCCCGCACCGCTCATCGTCGCGGCCTCGTAGACGAGCCAGCCGAGATCCGCGAGCACCAGCGCCAGCGCCGCCGCGACCAGCGAATGTTGCGCACGCAGCCATGCCGGATGCGACGGCGCGATGACCGGCCGCGCGCCGTCCTTGCCGAGCCACGCCTTGAGCAGCGCCGAGCCGACCGCCATCGCGAACGCGGCGTCCATCAGCGCCGCGAGCGCGACCTGACCGATCCACAAGCTGTCGAACTTCATCGCGCGGCCCCTCCCGACAGCGACGGGCCGGCAGGGCGGCGGCAACGGGACGGACAGCATGAGGCAGGCAACGGCACGGTAGAAAACGTCATCGATGAATCCGGAAACGGGAGAAATGACTGGACCAGCGGCGGAGGCGGCGCCGCGCGACCCGCGAGTGTACGGTCTTCGATGGTGAAAACGCACGCCGGTTCACACCGCAGCGCCGCAATGCGCGTCAAATTGTCGCAAGTCGTAAACAGGCAGGAACCGATGTCCTTTTGCCAAATAGCCGTCATTACCCATCGATGATAGAATGCCGCGTCGCAGCAGCCCGGCTGTCCTGCCGTCCATGCGCCGAGCCGATCGTAGCCCGGACAAGGTCCCCGACGAATAAACATGGAGTCTCGTGTGTCTTCAAGACGCCTCTTCCGTCCGCTGCTCGCCGTTCTGATGATCGGCGGCGCGGGCCTTATGAGCGCTGCCCAAGCGCAGACCAAGCCCACGGAGCAAGCGCACGCCCAGCAGGCGCCGCTCAAGGCACCCGATACGATGGCCGAGCGCGTGCGCGGCTGTACCGCATGTCACGGCGTCCACGGCCAGGGCACGGACAACGATTACTTCCCGCGTCTTGCCGGCAAGCCGGCCGAGTACCTGTACAACCAGCTCGTCAACTTCCGTGACGGCCGGCGCAAGTACCCGCCGATGAACTACCTGCTGACGTACCTGAACGACGACTACCTGCGCGAAATCGCCGAGCACTTCTCGGCCGAACGTCCGCCGTATCCGACGCCGGCGAAGCCGACGCTGCCGGCCGCGACGCTCGCACGCGGCAAGCAGCTCGTCACGCAGGGCGACCCGTCGCGCAAGCTGCCGGCCTGCGTGGCCTGCCACGGCGCCGGGCTGACCGGCATGCAGCCGGCGATCCCGGGCCTCGTCGGCCTGCACGCCGATTACCTGAGCGCGCAGCTCGGCGCCTGGCGCTCGGGCAACCGCCACGCGAAGGCACCGGATTGCATGCACGACATCGCCGCGAAGCTTTCCGACGAAGACGTGACGGCCGTGACCGCATGGCTCGCCGCGCAACCGGCGCCCGCCAACCCCGTGCCGGCCCCGGCGCGTTCGATGAAGACTCCGCTCGCCTGCGGCAGCGAACCGCAATAAGGCAAGGGAGACAGACACAATGAAACGCAAGTCCCTGTTTGCACTCTCGGCTGCCGCGATCGTCGCGGCCGCTGCCCTCGTGCCGGTCCTGTGGCCGGGCAACGACACGCTGCACGGCGCTTCCGCCGTCGCGGCCACGCCGGCCGACCAGGCCGCGCTGATCAAGAAGGGCGAATATCTCGCGCGCGTCGGCGACTGTATCGCGTGTCACACCGTGCGCGGCGGCAAGTCGTTCGCGGGCGGCCTGCCGATGGCGACGCCGTTCGGCACGATGTACACGCCGAACATCACGCCGGACGACCAGAACGGTATCGGCAAGTGGACGTCGGACGACTTCTACCGCGCGATGCACACGGGTCGCTCGAAGGACGGCAGCCTGCTCTACCCGGGCTTCCCGTTCGCGAGCTACACGAAGGTCACGCGCTCGGATTCGGACGCGATCTACGCGTACCTGCGCTCGGTCGCACCGGTGTCGGTGCCGAGCCGTCCGCACGAACTGAAGTTCCCGTTCAACAACCGCAACCTGCTGATCGGCTGGCGCACGCTGTTCTTCAAGGAAGGCGAGTACAAGCCGGATCCGACGAAGTCGGTCGAATGGAACCGCGGCGCGTACCTCGTCGAAGGCCTCGGCCACTGCTCGATGTGCCACACGTCGATCAACATGATGGGCGGCCCGGTGAGCTCGTCGGCGTTTGCCGGCGGCCTGATCCCGCTGCAGAACTGGTATGCGCCGTCGCTGACGAACGACAAGGAACTCGGCCTCGGCGACTGGCACGTGCAGGAGCTGTCCGACCTGCTGCAGGCCGGCGTGTCGCAGAAGGGTGCGGTGTTCGGCCCGATGGCGGACGTGGTCCACAACAGCCTGCAGTACATGACCGACGAAGATACGCGCGCGATGTCGACGTACCTGAAGTCGATCCCGCAGAAGGCTGAAGCGCCGAAGAACATGCAGTACGAGCCGTCGAAGCAGTTCGGCAACGCGCTGTTCGACCAGGGCAAGAAGATCTACGCGGACAACTGCGCGACCTGCCACGCCGAAACCGGCGCCGGCAAGCCGCCTGCTTATCCGCCGCTCGCGGGCAACCACTCGATCATGATGGAATCGGCAGTCAACCCGATCCGCATGGTGCTGAACGGTGGCTATCCGCCGAGCACGTTCAAGAATCCGCGTCCGTACGGGATGCCGCCGTTCGCACAGTCGCTGTCGAACCAGGAAGTGGCGGCGGTGGTCACGTATATCCGGATGTCGTGGGGTAACAACGGTACGCCGATCTCGCCGCAACAGGTGAGCGACCTGCGTTCCGCGCCGCTCGACTAAGAAGCGGCTGACACAAACGGGGCGCGGCTGCGGGAAACCGCGGCCGCGCCCTTTTGCATTTGTGCGATGCAGGTTTTCCGCGCGGGCCGCGCGACGCGTCGCCATCATAAAACTCAAGAGTGGTATCTATGTCTTTCGAATCTCTCGGCTTGGCCGAACCGCTGGTCAAGGCGGTCAACGAGCTCGGCTACACGTCGCCGACTCCGATCCAGCAGCAGGCGATCCCTGCCGTCCTCGGCGGCGGCGACCTGCTCGCCGGCGCGCAAACGGGCACCGGCAAGACCGCCGGCTTCACGCTGCCGATCCTGCAACGCCTGCACACGTTCTACGCGGACAATCGCGGTGCGAAGCGCGCGGTGCGCGCGCTGATCCTCACGCCGACGCGCGAACTCGCCGCGCAGGTCGAGGAAAGCGTCCGTGCGTACAGCAAATACCTGAAGCTGCGCTCGACCGTGATGTTCGGCGGCGTCAGCATCAATCCGCAGATCGATGCGCTCAAGCGCGGCGTCGACATCGTCGTCGCGACGCCGGGCCGCCTGCTCGACCACATGCAGCAGAAGACCATCGACCTGTCGGATCTCGACATCCTCGTGCTCGACGAAGCCGACCGGATGCTCGACATGGGCTTCATCCACGACATCAAGCGCGTGCTCGCGAAGCTGCCGCCGGACCGCCAGAACCTGCTGTTCTCGGCCACCTTCTCCGACGAGATCAAGGCGCTCGCGGACAGCCTGCTCGACTCGCCCGCGCTGATCGAGGTCGCTCGCCGCAACACGACCGCCGAAAGCGTCGCGCAGAAGATCCACCCGGTCGACCGCGATCGCAAGCGCGAGCTGCTCACGCACCTGATCCGCGAACACAACTGGTTCCAGGTACTCGTGTTCACGCGCACCAAGCACGGCGCGAACCGGCTCGCCGAGCAGTTGACGAAGGACGGCATCAGCGCGATGGCGATCCACGGCAACAAGAGCCAGTCGGCCCGCACGCGCGCGCTGGCCGAGTTCAAGAACAGCACGCTGCAGGTGCTCGTCGCGACCGATATCGCCGCGCGCGGGATCGACATCGACCAGTTGCCGCACGTCGTCAACTTCGACCTGCCGAACGTCCCCGAGGATTACGTGCACCGGATCGGCCGCACGGGCCGCGCGGGCGCGACCGGCGAAGCCGTGTCGCTCGTGTGCGTCGACGAGAAGCAGCTGCTGCGCGACATCGAGCGGCTGATCAAGCGCGAGATCCCGCAGGAAGTGATCGCGGGCTTCGAACCCGATCCGCACGCGAAGCCGGAGCCGATCCAGCAGCGCCGCGGCCAGCAACAGCCGCGCGGTGGTGGCGGCGGCGGCGGCGGCAATCGCCAGCCGCGTGCAGGCGGCTCAGGCCAGCCGGCCGCGAAACGCGACGGCAACGCGCAACCGAAGGCCTCGCAGCAGAAGGCTGCAAAGCCGCGCACGCAAGGCGGTGCCGGCGCCGGCGGCAATGGCGGCGGACGTCCGGCGGGCGGCGGCAACAGCGCTCGCCCGGCGAACGGCAATGCCGCGCACCCGAACCGCAATCGTTCGTCGCGCAGCGGCCAGCGCGGTCACTGAAGCCGCGCGGCGGCGTGCCGCAGGTGCTCGACCTGGCGTTGCCAGCGTGCGAGCACCGCGGCGCGATCCCCTTCCAGCGTGAACGTGACACCCGTCGCGAGACGCGCATAGCCGACCCGCTGCGCATCGCCCTGCGCGATCGTCGCTGCGAATCCGGCGAGGCCGCCGAAGTCTCCTTCGAGCGGCGTCATCCGCAATTGCGCCTGAAGGAACGCGCCGTCCGCGACGAGCGTCAACGCGGCCGTGCGCCGTTGCGCGAGCGCGCGCGCCGCGCGCGACTGCGGCCATAGCGCGATCAGCAACGTATGCGCATCGCGCGCATAGATCTCGCCGACACCGAGCAGCGTCGTGCGCAACTGGCCGTCGTCGGTCGCGACGATCAGCGAGGCGGCGATGTCGGCATGGCGCTCGAGCGCGGTGCCGTCGAACAGCGCGACGACGGCTGGCGGCCACGCGTCGAACGTCCATTGTTCGAGTGCGTGGCGATGGGTATCGGTCATGATGGCGTGGCCCTGGTGCGGATCGGATGAAGATGCACCAGCATACGCGCGACGGGCCGTGCCGACGCGATCAGCGCAGGAAAACGTGCCGCGTGATCTTCGTGAGCGGATAGTGGACGCCCGGCTGGATCTTCGCGGGCAGATCGAGCGGCTTGAGCAGCATCTTCACGCACATGTCGGCCGACAGGTTGCGCCGAACGAGCGAATTGATGCGCGCCGCGCGTTCGCGGTTGTATTGATTGTCGCCGACGCGATCGGGATAGCGGATCGCGAACACGTGGCGCAGCGCGATCTCGGAATCCTCGTTCTTGATTTCCATCACGCGGCGCGCCAGCGCGCCGAGCACCGCGAGCCGGCCGTTGCCTTCGACCTGGTTGTACTTCTTGAAGAACTTGAAGAAGTGCTTGTAGTGACGCACTTCGTCGGTGCGGATGTTGTCGGTGATTTCCTTCAGCACGGGCTCGTCCGAGCATTCGTTGATCGCGCGATACAGCGTGGCCGTGCCCGTCTCGACGACGCAGCGCGCGACCATCTCGAGCGCGCGCGTCTTCTCGAACGCCTCGACCGAGCAGGTCTTCGAATACTCGGCGAAGAAATTCGCGAACGCGGTATCCCAGTCGAACTCGGGCCACACGTGCGCGATGTATGCCTTCAGCGCGCGGCCGTGCTGCAATTCTTCGTGCTCCCATGCATTGTTGAGCCATGCGGAGACTTCCGGATCGTCATTGAAGAACGTGCTCAGATTGCTCGTATAGAGATCCGAGCCGCTTTCGATGAACGACGACGCGCACAGCAACAGCAACAGATCCTCGTTCGCGGCGGCACGCTGACGATCGATCCGGTTCAGGTCGATGTCCTCGATACGCCACGGCATGACATGCGTCGTTTTAGTGTCCATGGTGGTGCGCTCCCAGTCGTCGCGCGGGGGCCGGCTCATGCCTTCGGCACGGGCGCCAGTCTTCCCGCAGGCGGCGTTTTACGTCGTTTATAGTGAATTGGTCCGGCCGAACCATCCAGCCATCTTAGCCGGACTTTGGTGTTCGTGCTCCAGAGCACTGACCATACCCGACAGGCGCAGTTCCACGGCGTCTGTTGCCGTTCGTTAGACGAGTCCTTCAAACCGCCTGCACCGGCTCGACGGCAAGTATCGCGCCAAACGAAACGGGCGGCCGAACGGCCGCCCGTGAAACGCACGAACTGCAAGCGAAAGCCGGAAGCGATCCGTCAGAAACCGGCCGCCAGGCCATCGCGCCGGCTGTCGCTCGCGGCCACGTAGCCGCGCTCGCGATCGTCGCGGTCGAGACGCCAGATGAACTGCCCCGAGCCGAAATCCATGTAAGGATCGTCGATCGACTTGATCGTATGGCCGCGTGCGGCCAGCGCGTCGACGGTCGCGCGATTCATCGTCGATTCGACGTCGAGCGTGAAGTCGCGGTTGACCTTCCAGCGCGGCGCATCGCATGCGGCCTGCGGCTGCTGTCCATGGCCGAGCATCCGCACGACGGTCTGCAGATGGCCTTGCGGCTGCATGTCGCCGCCCATCACGCCGAAGCTCATCACGGCCTCGGTGCGGCCGTCGACCTCTTCGGTGACGAACGCCGGGATGATCGTGTGGAACGGCCGCTTGCCGCCCGCGACGACGTTCGGCGACGCCGGATCCATCGAGAAGCCGTGCCCGCGGTTCTGCAGCGCAATGCCGGTACCCGGCACGACGAGCCCCGAGCCGAAGCCCATGTAGTTCGACTGGATAAAGCTCACCATCATGCCGCGCTCGTCGGCGGCCGACAGGTAGATCGTGCCGCCCGAGTGCGGCCGGCCCGCGCCGAAGTGCGTCGCGCGCGCGCGATCGATCAGCTTCGCGCGTTCGGCGAGATACGCATCGTCGAGCATCTGCTCGGGCGTGACGTCCATCGCGCGCGGATCGGCGACGTAACGATAGACATCGGCGAACGCGAGCTTCATCGCCTCGATCTGCAGATGCTGCGAGTCGGCCGAATCGAGCGGCCAGTCGGTCACGCCCGCATGCTCGGCGATCCCGAGCGCGATCAGCGCGGCGATGCCCTGCCCGTTCGGCGGGATCTCGTGAATCGTGTGGCGGCCGAAGCGCTTGCCGATCGGCTCGACCCATTCCGGCCGGTACGCACGCAGGTCGGCTTCGGTCAGCGCGCCGCCGCCTTCGCGCGAGAACGCAGCGACGCGCTCGGCGAGCGCGCCTTCGTAGAACGCACGCGCACCGTCCTTCGCGAGCGTGCGCAGCGTCTGCGCATGACCGGGCAGGCACACGCGCTCGCCGACGAGCGGCGCACGGCCGCGCGGCATGAAGGTGTCCGCGAAGCCCGGCAGGCCCTGCAGTTCGGGCACGGCCGCCGCCCACTTGTGCGCGACGATCGGCGGCACCGCATAGCCGCGCTCCGCGATCTCGATCGCCGGCTCGAGCAGATCCGCGAACGGCAGCGAACCGAACTTCGCGTGCAGCGCCTCCCAGCCCGCGATCACGCCCGGCACGGTCACGGTATCCCAGCCGCGCGTCGGCTTGTTCGCGATGCCGTGCGCGTTCACGCCGTGACGCTTGCGGAAATAGTCGACGTTCCATGCGGCCGGCGCAACGCCAGACGCATTCAGCCCGGACAGCCGCTCGCCGTCCCACACGAGCGCGAACGCATCGCCGCCGAGCCCGCACGACACGGGTTCGACGACGGTGATCGCAGCGGCGGCAGCCAGCGCCGCGTCGACCGCGTTGCCGCCTTTCCACAGCATCCGCAGCCCGGCCTGCGCGGCCAGCGGGTGCGACGTCGATACGACGTTGCGCGCGAACACCGGAATGCGGGTCGTCGGATACGGGTTGTGCCAGTTGAAGCCAGTCATCGATGCCACCTCGTCGAAAGCCGAATGAACGCGCCCGCGAGCGCGGGCAATCCGCCATTGCAGCGCGATCGGCGGAATCGCACAAATTCATTTGTCACATGAATCCATGCACTTTCCACATGAATCGTACGCCGCCGTGCCGGCGAGGCCCGCCGAATGGCGTTGCCGCCCTTACAATACCCGCTCCGTCTCACGACCCGACCATCGAGCCATGACCCGAGATCCCCGCCTCACCCTCAACGCGCGCCAGCAGGAATTGCTCGAATGGGTGCAGCGCGACGGCTTCGTGACCGTCGACGATCTCGCCGCGCACTTCGCGGTGACGCCGCAGACGATCCGCCGCGACGTGAACTGGCTCGCCGACCTGAACCTGCTGCGCCGCTACCACGGCGGCGCGAGCCTGCCGACCAGCTCGGAGAACGTGTCGTATACCGCGCGCCAGCGGATGTTCCACGACGAGAAGCGGCGGATCGCGGCGCTCGCGGCGTCGCACATCCCCGACCAGGCGTCGCTGTTCATCAACCTCGGCACGACGACCGAGGAAGTCGCACGCGCGCTGAACCGCCATCACGGGCTGCACGTGATCACGAACAACCTGAACGTCGCGTCGATGATGAGCGGCTACCCCGACTGCGAGGTGCTGATCACGGGCGGCATCGTGCGGCCGTGGGACAAGGGCATCGTCGGCGAGCTCGCGATCGACTTCATCCGCCAGTTCAAGGTCGACTACGCGATCATCGGCACGTCGGCGATCGAGGCCGACGGCACGCTGCGCGACTTCGACACGCGCGAGGTGCGCGTGGCCGAGGCGATCATGCAGCACGCGCGCACGGTCTATCTCGTCACCGACCATTCGAAGGTCGGCCGCCCCGCGCTGGTGCGCCAGGGCCACCTGAGCCAGGTACACGCGCTCTTCACCGACAAGCCGCTGCCGCCCGAGATGGCCGACACGGTGGCCGCCGCCGGCACCCAGGTGTACGTCGCGGAATAACGGTTGCCATGCTGCACCGCACCTGAAACTTCAAGTGAAATCAAGAAGTTGGCGCCGCGCGCGGACCGCTTGCGGTGCATGTTCCTGTCAAACGGAAAATTAACGGGGCACGATTTGTCGTTGCCGGCGCGCTCGACTAGACTCCAGTTCCCCGGCCCGTTCGCCCGATCCGCCTGTGCCAGGGCGTGTGCGAACCGCAGGGCCGGCGAAGACAGCTTCCCCCCAAGCCATACCCCGCGGGGTATCGCGCGCCGGCGTCCGCGCCGGCCGCGCGGGCAGTCCGATTGCCATGGAGAGAACGATGCTGAGTCCGCATGAATTCGCCACGCTATTGCTTGTGAAGGACGCGCCTGATCAGCGCGACATGGATCGGGATGAACTGGACATCCTGCTCGAACAACAGCTCGTTCGCCTGGAAGGGCTCGGCTCGGGGCGCAAGTACTGCGTGACCGAGAGCGGCGACGCCGCGCTGCGATCCATCAAGTACCGCTATTCGTGAAATTCCGCCGTTCCTGACCTGACCGCGCGGCCGGATGCCCGGCCACGCGGTCGCTTCTGCTTGTCCCGCCCGTTCACCGCAGCCGGCGTCAACCGCCGCGCAGCGTCGGATCGACCGCCGCCCGCCAGCTGATGGCCTGCGCGCGCCCCGTTGAAATACGCAATCCAGCCGGCGCGCGCCGCCGCGTCAGGCGCCACATAGTGGGTCGAAAGTTCGTTTACGAACGCACAATAGTTCGCTTCGGTCAGCCCGCGATACCGTTTCGCCACATAGGCGTCGTACAGCGTCGAGTAGACCGGCTGCGCGTCCGCGCCCCAGTCGCGCGCCGTGCCGCCGCACGACGTCTGCAGGTCGACGAACGACGGCGCCCGCCAGTTGCCGGCGAGCGGCGGCATGCCCGCGCTGCACCCCGCCAGAAGGACGGCACCCACGCCGGCCCACATCCCAATACGCATGATTCACCTCGCGAAACGGTCGATTCCGCCAGTATCGTCCGGGATCGCGCCGCACGCTACTGGCCCCGCTTTTTCGAACTTTACTTTTTCGATTTCGTTCGTTAAATTTCGAATTCGAACATTTCGTGTTCACCCCATTTCAACAGACGATAAGGACAGCAGGTGACCCAACCGAATCGCTACGATCTGCTCGTCGTCGGCGGCGGCATCAACGGCGCGGGCATCGCGCGCGATGCGGCCGGCCGCGGCCTGTCGGTCATGCTCTGCGAGCAGGACGACCTCGCGTCGCACACGTCGTCGTCCAGCACGAAGCTGATTCACGGCGGCCTGCGTTACCTCGAGTACAACGAGTTCGGACTGGTGCGCAAGGCGCTGCAGGAGCGCGAGACGCTGCTGCGCGCGGCACCGCACATCATGTGGCCGCTGCGCTTCGTGATGCCGCACATGCCGAACCTCCGTCCGGCCTGGCTGATCCGCATCGGCCTGTTCCTCTACGATCACCTCGCGAAACGCGAACTGCTGCCCGGCTCGCGCGGCATCGACATGCGCCGCCATGCGGCCGGCGCACCGCTGATCGACTCGATCAAGCGCGGCTTCGTCTATTCGGACGGCTGGGTCGACGACGCGCGCCTCGTCGTGCTGAACGCGATGGATGCGAAGGAGCGCGGCGCCGAGATCCTGACGCGCACGAAGCTCGTCTCCGCCGAACGCCGCGGCGACGAATGGGAAGCGCGGCTGCAGCAGGCCGACGGTTCGATCCGCGTCGTGCACGCGCGCGCGATCGCGAACGCGGCCGGCCCGTGGGTCGGCGAAGTCCTGCACGGTGCGCTCGGCCGCGGCGCGCAGCACAGCGTGCGGCTCGTGAAGGGCAGCCACATCATCACGCGCCGCCTGTTCGATCACGATCACGCGTACATCTTCCAGAACCCGGACAAGCGGATCATCTTCGCGATTCCGTACGAACACGACTTCACGCTGATCGGCACGACCGACGTCGAATACACGAACGATCCCGCGAAAGTCGCGATCGATCGCGACGAGACGCAGTACCTGTGCGATTCGATCAACCGCTATTTCAAGCGCAAGATCTCGCCGGCCGACGTGCACTGGACCTACTCGGGCGTGCGCCCGCTGCTCGAAGACGAGAACGCGGCGAACGCGTCGGCCGTCACGCGCGACTACCGCCTCGAGCTCGACGACGGCGCGGGCGCCCCGCTGCTGTCGGTGTTCGGCGGCAAGATCACGACGTTCCGCAAGCTCGCGGAAGAAGCCGGCGACATGCTGTGCCGCGCGCTCGGCCGCGACGCGAAGACCTGGACGGCCGGCGTCGCGCTGCCGGGCGGCGACATCGCGAACGCGAAGTTCGACGTGTTCGCCAGCGCGTTCGCGCAACGCCACCCGTGGCTGCCCGCCGCGCTCGCGCGCCGCTATGCACGTGCGTACGGCACGCGCGCGGAGCGCGTGGTCGACGGCGCCGCGTCGCTCGCCGACCTCGGCACCGAAATCGCGCCGGGCATCTACGACGCCGAACTGCGCTACCTGCGCGACGCCGAATGGGCGACCTGCGCGCAGGACGTGCTGTGGCGCCGCTCGAAGCTCGGCCTGCACGTCACGCCGGGCACGCTCGATGCGGTGACGGCCGCGGTCGACGCATGGTTCGCCGCCGCGCACGCGCCGCACGCATGACCCGAATGCAGTTGCAGTTGCCTGACCGACGTTGATTCACCGACGCGCCGCCCCACATGCGGCGCGCATCACAACTACGCCAATTCACGGATGGAGATGAGAGACATGCAGGACCAGTACATCCTCGCGCTTGACCAGGGCACCACGAGTTCCCGCGCGATGCTGTTCGATCGCCAGGGCAATATCGTATCGATCGCCCAGAAGGAATTCGAACAGATCTACCCGCAACCCGGCTGGGTCGAGCACGACCCTCAGGAAATCTGGTCGACGCAAGCCGGCGTCGCCGCCGAAGCCGTCACGCGCACGGGCCTGAACGGCACGTCGATCGCCGCGATCGGCATCACGAACCAGCGCGAGACGACCATCGTCTGGGATCGCGAGACGGGCCAGCCCGTCTACAACGCGATCGTCTGGCAGGATCGCCGCACGGCCGACTTCTGCGACTCGCTGAAGAAGCAGGGTCTCGAAGCGAAGGTACGCGCGAAGACTGGCCTGCCGATCGACTCGTACTTCTCCGGGACCAAGATCCGCTGGATCCTCGACAACGTGCCGGGCGCACGCGAGAAGGCCAGGCAGGGCAAGCTCGCGTTCGGCACCGTCGACAGCTGGCTCGTGTGGAACTTCACGAAGCACGAACTGCACGTGACCGACGTGACGAACGCATCGCGCACGATGCTGTTCAACATCCACACGCGCGAATGGGACAACGAGCTGCTCGAACTGCTCGACATCCCGCGCAGCATGCTGCCGGAAGTGAAGGCCTCGTCGGAAATCTACGGCCACACGAAGACCACCGTGTTCGCGTCGAAGATCCCGCTCGCGGGCATCGCCGGCGACCAGCACGCGGCGCTGTTCGGCCAGATGTGCACGACGTCGGGCATGGTGAAGAACACCTACGGCACCGGCTGCTTTCTGATGATGAACACCGGCGACAAGCCGATCGAGTCGAAGAACAACCTCGTCACGACGATCGCCTGGCAGATCGGCGACGACGTGCAGTACGCGCTCGAAGGCAGCATCTTCATCGCGGGCGCGGTCGTGCAATGGCTGCGTGACGGCGTCGGCATCATCAAGACGGCCGCCGAGATCGAAGCGCTCGCCGCGACCGTGCCGCACACCGACGGCGTCTACCTCGTGCCCGCGTTCGCCGGCCTCGGCGCACCGCACTGGAACGCACGGGCGCGCGGCTCGGTGTTCGGCGTCACGCGCGGCACGACCTCCGCGCACCTCGCACGCGCGGCGCTCGATGCGATCGCGTACCAGTCGCTCGACGTGCTGGCCGCGATGGAAGCCGATTCGGGCATCAGCATCGGCGAGCTGCGCGTGGACGGCGGCGCGAGCGCGAACAACCTGCTGATGCAGTTCCAGGCCGACCTGCTCGGCGTCGACGCGGTGCGTCCGCAGATCACCGAGACGACCGCGCTCGGCGCGGCCTACCTCGCGGGCCTCGCGATCGGCTACTGGAAGAACCTCGACGAAGTGCGCGACCAGTGGCAGCTCGATCGCCGCTTCGCACCGTCGATGCCGAAGGAGCAGGTCGAGCAGCGCATGGCCGGCTGGCAGCGTGCGGTGCGCGCGGCGAAGGCGTGGGCCGACGACGCCCAGTAATCCTCAGGCATCCCAACGAAATACAACAACACCGGCGGACCGCGCAACGCGCGAGTCCGCCGCGACCTACGAGAGACAACATGTCACCTTATATTGCAGAATTCATCGGCACGGCGATCCTCGTGCTGCTCGGCAACGGCGCGGTCGCAAACGTGCTGCTTGCAAAGACCAAGGGCAAAGGCGCGGACCTGATCGTGATCGTGATGGGCTGGGCGATGGCCGTGTTCGTCGCCGTGTACGTGACCGCGTCGTTCAGCGGCGCGCACCTGAACCCGATCGTCACGATCAGTCTCGCGCTCGCGGGCAAGTTCGCGTGGTCGAAAGTCGGCGGCTACGTCCTTGCGCAGATGCTCGGCGGGATGGCGGGCGCGCTGCTCGTGTGGCTCGCGTATCGCCAGCATTTCGCGAAGGAAGCCGACGCCGACCTGAAGCTCGCCGTGTTCTGCACGGCGCCGGCGATCCGCAGCGTCACGCACAACGTGCTGACCGAAGCGATCTGCACGTTCGTGCTGATCCTCGGCGTGCTGTACCTCGCGTCGCCGCAGGTCGGCCTCGGCGCACTCGACGCGCTGCCTGTCGGCCTGCTCGTGCTCGGCATCGGCATCTCGCTCGGCGGCCCGACCGGCTATGCGATGAGCCCCGCGCGCGACCTGTCGCCGCGCATCATGCACGCGCTGCTGCCGATCCCCGGCAAGCGCGACAGCGACTGGCGCTATGCATGGGTGCCCGTCGTCGGCCCGCTGCTCGGCGGCGCCGCCGCAGCCGGCCTCTATCTGCACTTGCATTCCACGATCTGATCGCGGTTTGAACGACGCGCGCGGCGTCCGGCGCCGCGCGCTTCATTTCCCCTCCTCGCTTCCCTTCCGCTATCGGCCGCTCTCAGCCGCCACCAGCGATTTCAGCTTCACGTCGACGTCCGCGACAGCAGCCGGCGTCACGTCGATCCCGCGCTCGACCAGCATTCTCGCCACGCGCATTTCCTTGACGAATCCCGATGTACGGCCGAAGCCGCTTGCAGCGACGAGCCGCGCGCCTGCATCGAAATGGAAATGGATTTCCGCATCGTCGTCGAGCACGCGCGCAACCGACCGCTCGCCGAGCGCCGGCTCCCCGGCCACCTGCAACTGCGCGTCGTATTGATCGGACCAGAACCACGGCGTGTCGCGATACGGTTCGCCGGCGCCGAGCATGTTGCGGGCGGCGACGCGTGCCTGCGTCTCGGCGCCGTGCCACGTCTCCTGCCGAACCGGCCGCCCCGACAAGACGCTCGGAAACACCGCGACATCGCCGGCCGCGTAAATGCCTTCCGCCGACGTCTCGAGCTGCGCGTTCACGATGATCCCGCGCTCGACTGCGAGGCCTGCAGCGCGCGCCAGTTCGTCGGCCGGTTCGATGCCGACGCCGGCGACGACCGCATCGGCGATCAGCGTGTCGCCGTCGTCGAGCACGACAGCCAGCGCACCGCCTGACGTCCGCTCGATCGCAACGGGTTTCCGGTTCATGCGGATCGTCACGCCCTGTGCTTCGTGCAACGCGCGCACGCGTGTCGCGATCGCCTCCGGCACCGCGCGGCCGAGCAGCCGCGGCGCCGCGTCGAGCACCGTCACGCGGCACCCAAGCATGCGCGCCGACGCCGCCACTTCGAGACCGATGAAGCCGCCGCCGATCAGCACGATCCGCGCGTCGGGCACGAGCCGCGCGCCGAGTGCCGCCGCATCGTCGAGCGTGCGCAATGCGAATACGCCGTCGAGCATCGCGCCCGGAATCGCAAGACGGCGCGCGCGGCCGCCGGTCGCGAGCAGCAGCGCGTCCCAGGCGAACACCCGCCCGCCGGATACGCTCACTTCGCGTGCATGCGGATCGATGCGCTCGACGGTTCCGACGACCGGCTCGATGCCGTCCGCCATCCACGCGTCAGGATCGCGCAATCGGCATTGCGCCGCACTGCGCTTGCCCGTCAGCACGCCCTTCGACAACGGCGGCCGTTCGTACGGCAGGTGTGCCTCCGCGCCGATCAGCACGATGCGCCCGCGCCAGCCGGACGCGCGCAGCGCCTGCGCCGCGCGGCCGCCCGCATGGCCGGCACCGACAATCGCCATCACCCGGTCGTTGGTCATCGCGTCACACCTCGATCAGGATGCGACCGTCTTCGATCTTCGCGCGGTACGTGCGCAGCTTCTCGCACGCGGGCGGCGACAGCGGCCGGCCGTCGCGCACGTCGAAGCGCCCGTTGTGCTTCGGGCACTCGATCACGTGATCCATCACGAACCCGTCCGCGAGATGCACCTGCTCGTGCGTGCACAGGCCGTCGCTCGCATAGACCTCGCCGTCGATCCGGTAGATCGCGAACGTGCGGCCGTCGTGGTCGAAGCGTGCGACGTCTTCATCGTCGATGTCGTCGAGCGCGCCGGTGTCGATCCATTGCGTCATGTTGCGTGTCTCCTTGGTTGGCGGATTCGATGGCGGTCATGCCCGCGCCGCATCCGGCACGGGCCGCACGACGTAGTCGGACGGGTCGCGCGTCTGCCGGACCAGCGCCGGCACGATCTCCGCGTAGGCGGCGAGCGTGCTGCGGTACGGCGGCGGCATGTCGGCCTTCACGGCGTCGTGCAATTTGGGCAACGCATGGAACGGCACCATCGGGAACATGTGGTGCTCGACGTGATAGTTCATGTTCCAGTACAGGAAGCGGAACACCGGATTCATCATCACGGTGCGGCAGTTGCGCCGGTGATCGAGCACGTTCTCAGGCATGCCCGCATGCTGCGTCAGGCCGAAGTACAGGTACAGCCACGCGCCGTAGAGGCTCGGCAGCCCGATGTAGAGCAGCGGCAGGATCGTGCGCCAGTAAAGCGACGCCCCGATCACGAGCGCGTACATCGCGAGATGGATGCGCGACTCGCGCACGACCTTCCGCCACTCCGATTCGGGCACGTAGGTACGCTCCTCGTCGTCGAGCCGGCCGGTGATCGACACCGCGATCATCTTGCGCAGCTCGCCGGCCACATGCTTCAGCGCGACGACGTTCAGCGCGAGCGCAAGCCAGTCGGTCGGCTTCGGCGCGGCGATTTCCGGATCGCGCCCGACGACCAGCGTATCGGTGTGATGACGTGCATGGCTCCAGCGCCATGCGGTCGCGCGGCGGAACACCTGGAACGACGCGACCTGGTACAGCACGTCGTTCATCCAGCGTGTACGGAACGCGGTGCCGTGCCCGCATTCGTGCCAGCGCGAGTCGGCCGGGCTGCAGTAAAGCGTGCCGTACACGAAGAACGCGGGGATCGCCCACGCCGAATGCGCACGCCACGCCAGCCACGCGAGCCCGCCGCTGATCGCGATCGCCGCGTACCAGATCAGCGTGTCGCGGATCGCACGCGCATCGCCGCGCTGCATCAGCTGCTTCATCAGCGGCCGCGGCACCGCGCACCGGTACCACGCGGCGTTGACGAGCCCGGCCGCTTGCGCGCGCTCGCCGGCACCGCCGGTCATTCTGTATTCCTGACGGCGTGCCGCCGTGCGGTCACGCACCGGGTGGTCGGGTTGAGCCACGTCTGTCTCCCTGGATTCTTGTGCGAGGAAAGCGCAACGAGCGCTTCGCCATGGAATCAAAATTAGGCCCGCGGCCTCCGCTGCTCAATCGAAACGTTGACGAAATTTCGCCATCGCTTTAGCGTGTCCGGCAACGCCACGCGATCGATGGCGACCTCAACGATGGAGACGACCATGGCAGGTGAATCCGGGCCGCGCTGGCGCAAGCGCACTGCGCGCTTCGACGAGATCGCGGCGCTCGCGGGCGTCAGCACGACCACCGTCGACCGCGTGCTGAACGAGCGCGGCAGCGTGTCCGCGCAGGCGCGCGAGCGCGTGGTGGCGGCCGCACGGCAGCTCGGCGTGCCGCGGCAACTGCCCGACACGCGACACGGGCTGATCCACGTCGACGTGCTGCTGCCGGACACCGACGCGCCGTTCTTCCGGCGGCTCCAGCAGGCGCTGCAGCGCTCGCTGCAAATGCTCGACCGGCGCGTGGTCGTGCACCGGACGATCCTGCCCGCCGCGGATGACGAACGCGCCGCCGCGCAGATCGAACGGCCCGCGTACCGGCGCGCGGCGCTGATCGTCACCGCGCGCGACACGGCCCGCGTGCGCGACGCACTGGCCGGCGCGATCGCGCGCGGCGAGACCGTCGTCACGATGGTCACCGACATCGGCGGCATCGATCGCGCGCACTTCGCCGGCATCGACAACTACCGCGCCGGACGCACGGCCGGCTACTACATCGGCCGCCTCGCGGCGCGCCCCGGCCGCGCGCTGCTGCTCGGCGGGCGCATGGGCTACCGCGCACACGCCGACCGGATGGCCGGCTGCCGCGACCAGCTCGCCGACGCGTTCGCCGCGATCCGCTGCGACGACGAGCCGGTCGAAACACTCGACCAGGACGACCGCTGCTACCGCGCGGTGACGAAGGCGCTGCAGGCGCACGACGACGTGGTCGCGATCTACAACAGCGGCGCAGGCTCGGCCGGCATCGAAGCGGCGCTGCGCAAGGCCGGCGCCATCGGGCGCGTCGTGTGGATCGGCCATGAGATGATCGACCAGCACCGCACCTTCATCGAAGCCGGCGCGATGGATCTCGCAATCGACCAGGACCCGGACGGCCAGGCGATTTCCGCGCTGCAGCACGTGCTGCATGCGTGCGGGATCGTCGAACAGCCGCCGCCGGGCGACCCGGTCGAGTTCCGCGTGTTCTGCCCGGCGAACGTGAGAACGAGCACGTACCTGCAGCCCTGAATCCCGCCGTGTAACGCGCGGCGTGCGCCTGGCGAAAAAATCGACCGCCGCATGGGCGATTTTTCGCCAACGCCGGGCATGCAGCCTGTGCCGCTCATCCGTACATTGGACAGCCATCCGCAGGACATCCATGGACAGGAGACGATGGCTGAACCGATCCTCATCGGCGTGAACCTCGACGGCGTGCTCGAACACGACGGCCTGCCGCCGCCCACGCCCGCCGAACGCTTTCGGATGATCGCCGGCGCCGGCGTGTTCGACTACGTCGAACAGAACCCGGTGCGCGGCGAAGACCTGTCGCCGTACTTCGCGCTGGTCGAGCGCCACGCGCTGCCGATTCGCGTGATCGGCGGCATCTGGTGCGCGGGTCGCGACGAAGCGCACGTCGCCGAGATCGTCGACGCGGGCGCGCGCTTCGGCAGCACGGTGCTCAACTGCCAGTTGTTCGCGCATCACGCGGACGGCCACCCGCTGTCGGACCGCGAAGTCGCCGATTTCTACCTGCGTACCTATGAACGCGGCGAGCCGGTCGGATGCCTGCCGAGCCTCGAAGTGCACGTCGACATGTGGAGCGAGGATTTCGCGCGCGTGGCGCGCGTCGCGCAGCACGTCGAGCAGGCCGGCGCACCGTTCCGGATCACGCTCGATCATTCGCACCTGCTGTTCAAGATCGGCAATCGCACCGAACTCGACGCATCGGGCCTGCGCGAACCAGCCGACGGCGGACGCGCGCTGCTCGACCCGGCTTCGCCCGCTGCCTTCTACACCGACTGGATCGCGCGCGGCTGGGTCCGGCATGCGCATGCGCGCAGCGTCGCGCCGAACAATCCCGACAATCGCTGGATGCGCCGCGCGGACGGCCGGCCCGGGCGCGGCATCCAGTACCCGTTCGTCGCGCCTGCGCCGGGCGCCTATCACGGCGAATGGCACGCGGCATCGCTCGACACGTGGAAAGCCGCACTGCGCCAGTTGCTGCATGCGCAGGTTCACACGCAGCCGACGCCGCTCGAACAGATCAGTTGCGAGTTCATCCCGTTTCCCGACTACGGCGGTGGCGCCCGCTATTCGATCTTCGACAACAACGTCGCGTGTGCGCACTGGCTGCGCGACACATGGCAGGCACTCGCCGCGCGCACCGGCACCTGATTCGAACCCACCCCACTCGAGCCCCAAGGACAGAACGATGACGCAAGCCTTCCACTTTTCGCTGAACCGGATCAGCGCGCCGCGCTTGCCGCTCGACCGCTACGTCGCGATGTGCCGGCGCCTCGGCGTCGACACGATCGAGATCCGCAACGATCTCGACGGCGTCGAGATCGCCGACGGTACGCCGGCCACCGCCGTACGCGCGACGGCCGAAGCCGGTGACGTGACGATCCTGACGATCAACGCGCTGCAGCGCTTCGAGCAATGGAACGCCGAGCGCGCGGACGAGGCGACCGCGCTGGCCGACTACGCGGCGCAGTGCGGCGCGCGTGCGCTGGTGCTGTGCCCGACCAACAGCCGCGGCGACACACGCAACGCGGACGCGCGCCACACGGATCTCGTAAAGGCATTGAAGGCGCTGAAGCCGATCCTCGAAGCACGCAACCTGCTCGGCTTCATCGAGCCGCTCGGCTTCGAGGAATGCGCGCTGCGCCGCAAGTCGGATGCGGTGAAAGGCATCTACGACGCAGCGGGCGAACAGGTCTTCCGGCTCGTGCACGACACGTTCCACCACCACCTGTCCGGCGAGGACATCTTCTTCCCGAACCTGACGGGCCTCGTGCACATCTCGGGCGTCGAGGAACACGACCTGCCGGTCGACCGGATGCGCGACGGCCACCGCGTGCTGGTCGGCCGCGCCGACCGCCTCGGCAACCTCCGGCAACTGCGCGAACTGCTTGCACGCGGCTACCGCGGCGCGTTTTCGTTCGAACCGTTCGCGAGCGAGATCGCCGAGGCCAGCGACATCGAAGACCGGCTGCGGGCGAGCATCGACTACGTGCGCGGTGAACTGGCGGATCACTGATACATCACCAGGACACGCTGCCGGCACACGCGGCGTGCCGACAAAACCCAATCAACAGGAGAACGGAATGATCGAATTCGCCTTGTTCGGCGCGGGCAGGATCGGCAAGATCCACGCGGCGAATCTCGCGCGCCATCCGGGCGCGAAGCTCAGGTACGTGATCGACCGGCATGCGCCGTCGGCCGAGGCGCTCGCGCACGCGCACGGCGCGCAGGTCGCCGACCTCGAGCGCGCACTCGGCGACGCGTCGGTGCAGGCCGTCGTGATCGCGTCGAGCACCGACACGCACGCGGACCTGATCGTCGCGGCCGCGAACGCGGGCAAGGCCGTGTTCTGCGAGAAGCCGGTCGACCTGACCGTCGAACGCGCGCGCGCATGCGCGGACGTCGTGCGGCGCACCGGCGTGACCTGCATGATCGGCTTCCAGCGCCGCTTCGACCCGACGTTCGCGGCGCTGAAGGCACGCGTCGAGCGCGGCGAAATCGGTGCGCCGGAAATGCTGGTCGTCACGAGCCGCGACCCGGGCGCGCCGCCGGCCGACTATCTCCGCAGCTCGGGCGGCATCTTCAAGGACATGCTGATCCACGACTTCGACGTGTTCCGCTGGATCCTCGGCGACGAGGCGCAGACGCTGCACGCGACCGGCAGTTGCCTGACCGACCCGGCCGTGCACGAAGCGGGCGACATCGATTCGACCGCCGTGACGATCCGCACGCAGCGCGGGATGCTGTGCCAGATCAACACGTCGCGACGCGCGGCCTACGGCTACGACCAGCGCTTCGAGCTGCTCGGCAGCCACGGGATGCTGCAGGCCGGCAACGTGCGGCCTACCGAGGTGAGCGCATGGCTCGCCGGCGGCATCGCGACCGACGTGCCGGAGCCGTTCTTCCTCGAGCGCTACCGGCATGCATACGCGGCCGAGATCGCGCACTTCGTCGACGCGCTGCGCGACGGCACGCCGGTCAGGACGACGATCGACGACGGGCTCGCCGCGCTCGAGCTGGCCGAAGCCGCGATGACGTCGTGGAAAACGGGGCGCGTGATCGCGCTGTGACGCGACAAACGGCGGCGGCCCGGTCACCCGGGCGGCCGCCATCGGGCGACCTGTGCCTCGGCGGCACGACATGTGGCACCCGCACGCCCGTATCGGGCAAATTTGCCGAAACGCCACGCGGCGCGCGCGCGAAAGCACGTATGATGGCGAATTGATCGGCGTCGCCGGTCTACCGCATTTTCATCACCATGCTCGATCACCTCATCTGCGACTGCGACGGCGTGCTCGTCGACAGCGAAGTCATTGCCGACCGCGTGCTGCTTGAAACGCTGTCCGCCACGTTCCCGAACCTCGATTTCGAAGCCGCCGCGAAGTCGGCATTCGGCCAGCAGACGTCGCGCTTCCTCACCGGCATCGAATCCCGCTTCGGGATCGAGATGCCCGCGAACTTCATCGAGACCATCGAGCACAACATCGAGGTCGCGCTTGCGCGATCGCTCGCGCCGATCTCCGGCGTGCGCGACGCGCTGCTGAAGGTCACGCTGCCGGCGGCCGTGGTGTCGAACAGCCGGCTCGTGCGCGTGCGCAATTCGCTGAAGCGCGCGTCGCTCACCGAGATTTTCGGCGAGCGCGTGTTCAGTTCCGAGCAGGTGGCGCGGCCGAAACCCTACCCCGACGTCTACCTGCACGCGGCGCAGACGCTCGGTGTCGTGCCGGAGCGCTGCATCGTCGTCGAGGACAGCGTATCGGGGTTGAATGCCGCACGGGCGGCCGGGATGAAGACGATCGCGTTCGTCGGCGCGAGCCACATCCCCGACAACTACGCGGACGCGCTGCGCGCGATGGGCATCACGCGGATCATGCGCAAGATGGACGAACTGCCGGCGCTCGTCGAAGCCGGCATGCGCGGCGAATTCGGCGACGTGCAGTCCTGATGTTCATGCCGGCCGGATCGGGTCGATCCAGCCCGCGACGGGTGCACGAACGCACCCGCCTTCCCGTCGCTCAGGCCGGTTCGCAGCAGCGTTCGCGCGCGGCCGCCAGCGCCTCGCGGAATTCGACGAGCTCCGCGATCGTCAGCATCGGCAGCCCGTGGCGTTGCGCGAAACGCTCGACGTCGTCGCCGCGCGTCATCGTGCCGTCCGGATTCATCAGCTCGCACAGCACGCCGGCCGGCTTCAGGCCCGCGAGGATCGACAGGTCGACCGTCCCTTCGGTGTGACCGCGGCGCGCGAGCACGCCGCCCGGTTGCGCACGCAGCGGAAACACGTGGCCGGGGCGCACGATGTCGTGCGGCTTCGCACCTTCCGCGATCGCCGCCCGGATCGTCGTCACGCGATCGGCCGCCGACACACCGGTATGCACGCCTTCGCGCGCTTCGATCGACACCGTGAACGCGGTGCCGTTGCGGCTTTCGTTGGTCTGCACCATCGGCGGCAGTTCGAGCGCGCGCACGGTGTCGTCGGTCAGGCACAGGCATACGATGCCGCTGCACTCGCGGATCAGCAGCGCCATCGTCTCGGGCGTGATGCGCTCGGCGGCGACGATCAGGTCGGCTTCGTTCTCGCGGTCGTGGTCATCCTGCAGCACGACCGCACGGCCTGCGCGCATGGCGTCGAGCGCAGCGGCGATGCGCGGCGGCACCGGTTCGGAATCCAGCAGCGGGAGATCGGCAAAGGCGTCGGCGGGCGCCGACGAAACGGACAACAAGGACATGTGAAACGCTCCTCGCAAATTCGATTTGGGCGAAAAACGTTTCAGGGCATTGCAAACAGACAGAACGGCAACCCGCTTCGCGTGCATCGCGAAGCGGCCCTGACGGACATGACTATCTGCACATCTTCTCTCATCCGGACTATGACCGTCGGCTCTGGCATTCGACCAGATCTGCTGACCCCGCGCGGATGCGCGGGCGCTCGCGGGCTCGCCGGCTTACGCCGACCTACCGCCGGTGGGGAATTTCACCCCGCCCTGAAGACGCACTGATTGCCGGACGGGAACACCCCGTCAGCGGCGGGCCAAGCATACAACAGCTGTGCACGAAGCGCAGCGCACCACGCCTGAAACCTTACTGACGACTCGGTCAAACGGCATCGTCCGAACGGCCGACCGCCCGACGGCGCTTCCACGCGACAACGGGAAGGCGGCCGTTCGGTCGCGCCGGCACGGTCAATGAGCCGCGTGCGCCGCGTCGGGCACGAGCCAGCGCGGCGGCACCTCGGGGCTCACCGTCACACGGAACGCGCGCGCTTCGCGGTCGCCGGGGTTGCGCAGGCTGTACGGCTGGTCGGCATCGAACACGATCGCGTCGCCGGTCGCGAGCAACTGGCGGCGGTCGTGCACGCTGACTTCGAGCGTGCCTTCGCTGACGACGAGGTTGATCGTCGTGCCGGGCGCACGGCGCGCGCCGGGCTCCGTATGCAGCGGCGCGATCCGCAGTTCGTGGAATTCGGCCGCGGCCGGCTCGCCTTCCGGATACAGCGCGCGCGCCGAGAAACGGCCGTTCGAGCTGACGACGCGCGATGCGCGTTCGGCCGCCAGGTGCTCGAAGCCGTTCACCGCATGGCGGCGCAGGAACGCAGCGACCGACACCTTCAGCGCGGCGGCGATCTTGCAGAGCACCTTAATCGACGGCACGCTGCGCGCCGATTCGATCTGCGCGAGCATCGCGCGCGACACGCCGGACAGCCGCGCGAGCGCATCGAGCGACAGCTGCCGCTCGGCGCGCAAGCGCGCGAGGTTCACGCCGACGACCTGCTCGAGGACGTCGAGCGATGCGGACGCGCCGCGCAGGTCGGCCGCATTGCCGGACTCGAAGGAAGACACGTCGCGCACGAGCGCCAGGGATGAAGACATAGCATTGCCTCCGGGCCGCCGCGCGGCCCTGCATAGGGGGTAAGCCGGGATCGGAATCGCGTTGCGCCAGCCTTGGCGCGTATCGAGACGCTATCACCCGGTCTTGCACGGGCAAACGAAGTTATCTTCACACCGTTATCAGCATCGCGGAGGAATACGTTTCTCGCGAACCTTTTCCTGCCGCTATGGCGTCGCCGTCAGCGCGCCGCGGCGACGCTCACTGCGCCGCCGGTGCCGCGCCGCGTGCCGGGCCGCGCGCGTCGAGCCGCATCGCGAGCCACGTGACGACGAGCGCCGCGAACGTCACCGCGACGGCGACCCAGGGCAGCGCGTCGAGCGCGAAGCCGTGTTCCAGCGCAAGGCCGCCGAGCCACGCGCCGCCCGCGTTGCCGACGTTGAACGCGCCGATGTTCAGCGTCGACGCGAGATGCGGCGCGCTCGCGGCCTTCTCGACCACGCGCGCCTGCAGCGGCGGCACCGTCGCGAACGCGGCGATCCCCCACACGAATACGGTGACGGCGGCCGCGACCGGCAGGTGGCTCGTCTTCGCGAACACGGCCATCACGGCCATCAGCGCGACGAGGATCGCGATCAGCGACGGCATCAGCGCACGGTCGGCGAGCTTGCCGCCGAGCGTGTTGCCGACCGTCAGCCCGGCGCCGAACAGCACGAGGATCAGCGCGACCGCGCGCGGCGAGTAGCCCGACACGGTCTCCAGAATCGGCGCGATGTAAGTGAACACGACGAACACGCCGCCGAAGCCGAGCACCGTCATCAGCAGCGCGAGCCACACCTGCGGCTCCTTCAGCACGCGCACTTCGTGGCCGAGGCCCACCGGCCCGCTGTCGTGGCGGTTCGGCACCAGCGCGGCCACGCCGCCGAGCGCCAGCACGCCGAGCGCGGCGACGATCCAGAACGACGCGCGCCAGCCGAGCAGCTGGCCGACGAACGTGCCGAACGGCACGCCGAGCACGTTCGACAGCGTGAGCCCGGTGAACATCAGCGCGATCGCGCTCGCGCGCTTGTCGGCCGGCACGAGCGACGCGGCGACCACTGCGCCGATCCCGAAGAACGAACCGTGCGCGAACGACGTGACGACGCGCGCGACCATCAGCATCGCGTAGCCGGACGCGGTCGCGCACAGCACGTTGCCGACGATGAAGATCGCCATCAGCAGCTGCAGCGCGGCCTTGCGCGGCATGCGGCTCGTCAGCACCGCGAGCAGCGGCGCGCCGACCGCGACGCCGAGCGCATAGCCGGTGACGAGCAGGCCGGCCGACGGCAGCGACACGGCGAGGTCGTGCGCGACTTCGGGCAACAGGCCCATGATGATGAATTCGGTGGTGCCGATGGCGAAGGCGCTGATCGCGAGCGCCAGTAACGGAATGGGCATGACGTTCTCCGGAAGGCGGCGGCCACGGCGCCCGGTCGGTGCCGCACCGCACAAGAAAGCGGGATGTGCGCGCATTGTCCCGAAGACGCCTATATTTGATAATTGGCGTGGCATTTGAACCATTTTCAAAAATTTCTGGAAAATCGCATGGACCGACTGGGCGATATCCGGCTGTTCGTCGAAGCCGCGGAGCTGGGCAGCCTGACGGCCGCCGGGCGCAAGCTGAACCTCACGCCGGCCGCCGCGAGCGCGCGCCTCGCGAAGCTCGAGGCGAAGATCGCGACGCGGCTGTTCGAACGCTCGACGCGGCAGTTGCGGCTCACCGACGAGGGCAAGCTGTACCTGAACTGCTGCCGCCAGGCGCTGCAGGCGCTCGACGACGCGGATGCGATGCTGCAGGAAGGCCGCAATGTCGTGAGCGGCAAGGTGCGGCTGTCGTCGACGTCCGATTTCGGCCGCCACCAGTTGCTCGACTGGCTCCACGAATTCACGACGCTGCATCCGGGCGTCACGTTCTCGCTGACGGCGTCCGATTCGTCGTCGAACCTGTGGCAGGACGAGATCGACCTCGCGATCCGCTTCGCCGCGCCGCCCGACGGCGCGCTGATCGCGCGCCGGCTCGCGACCAACCGGCGTGTGCTGTGCGCGGCGCCGTCGTTCGTCGAGCGCCACGGCACGCCGGCCGATCCGTATGATCTGGCCCGCTTTCCATGCAACGTGATCACGATCGCGTCCGGCCCGATGAACACGTGGCATTTCACGCGCGGCGACGAGGTGCAGATCCACACGGTGCCGGTGTCGACCGCGTTCGAGACCAACGATGGCGGCCTCACGCGCGAATGGACGCTGCGCGGCCACGGCATCGCGCTGAAGTCGCTGTGGGACATTGCCGACGACGTCCGCGCGGGCCGGCTGCGCGTGCTGCTGCCCGACTGGCGGCACCAGGACGCGCCGCTGCACGCGATCTATCACAGCAAGCGCTACATGGCGCCGCGCGTACGCGTGCTGCTCGACTTTCTCGCCGAACGCTTCGCGCACGAGGAAGCCGCGCTCGACGACCTGCTGAACGCGTGCCGCTGACCGTGGGCACACTGCCATCGAGGGGTCGGAACCCGTCACCCGGCGTCGCGCGGCCGCAACCGGCCGCCCGTCCGGCGCGGCGCGAAAAGCTATAATGGAAGGCTTTCCCGACGGCCTTTCTGCTCGCTGCGCGCCTTTCGCGTGCAGCGCACGGCCGTCCCGATTCACCCTTGACGACGCCCCCAGGTCAACCACTGCGAACGGCGAATCCCCATGACCAAGAAAGTTTACGTAAAGACCTTCGGCTGCCAGATGAACGAGTACGACTCGGACAAGATGGTGGACGTGCTCAATGCCTCCGAAGGCCTCGAAAAGACCGACACGCCGGAAGACGCGGACATCATCCTGTTCAACACGTGCTCGGTGCGTGAAAAGGCGCAGGAGAAGGTGTTCTCCGATCTCGGCCGCGTGCGCGAGCTGAAGGAAGCGAAGCCCGGCCTGCTGATCGGCGTCGGCGGCTGCGTCGCGAGCCAGGAAGGCGCGTCGATCGTGTCGCGAGCCCCGTACGTCGACCTCGTGTTCGGCCCGCAAACCCTGCACCGCCTGCCGCAGATGATCGACGCCCGCCGCGAGAGCGGCCGCGCGCAGGTCGACATCTCGTTCCCGGAAATCGAGAAGTTCGACCACCTGCCGCCCGCGCGCGTCGAGGGGCCGAGCGCGTTCGTGTCGATCATGGAAGGCTGCTCGAAGTACTGCAGCTACTGCGTGGTGCCGTACACGCGCGGCGATGAAGTGTCGCGCCCGCTCGACGACGTGCTGACCGAAGTGGCCGGCCTCGCCGACCAGGGCGTGCGCGAAGTCACGCTGCTCGGCCAGAACGTGAACGCCTACCGCGGCGCGCTGGCGGCCGGCTCGTCCGAGATCGCCGATTTCGCGACGCTGATCGAATATGTCGCCGACATCCCCGGCATCGAGCGGATCCGCTATACGACCTCGCACCCGAAGGAATTCACGCAGCGCCTGATCGACACCTACGCGAAGGTGCCGAAGCTCGTGAGCCACCTGCACCTGCCGGTCCAGCACGGCTCCGACCGCATCCTGATGGCGATGAAGCGCGGCTACACGGTGCTCGAGTACAAGTCGGTGATCCGCAAGCTGCGCGCGATCCGCCCGGACCTGTCGCTGTCGACCGACATGATCGTCGGCTTCCCCGGCGAGACCGAGGAGGATTTCGACAAGATGATGGCGCTGGTGCACGAGATGGGCTACGACACGAGCTTCTCGTTCATCTACAGCCCGCGCCCCGGCACGCCGGCCGCGAACCTGCACGACGACACGCCGCGTGAGGTGAAGCTCAAACGCCTGCAACATCTGCAGGCGACCATCGAGGAGAACGTCGCGCGCATCAGCCAGTCGATGGTCGGAAAGGTCGAGCGGATCCTCGTCGAGGGCCCGTCGCGCAAGGACCCGAACGAACTCGCGGGCCGCACCGAGAACAACCGGGTCGTGAATTTCCCGGCGCCGCTCGCGTCGCACCCGCGCCTGATCGGCCAGATGATCGACGTGAAGATCAACCATGCGTACCCGCATTCGCTGCGCGGCGAGCTCGTGCTCGTCAGCGACGACGCGAGCGCGGCCACCCACTGATTGACGCTCAACAGGAGCCCGACGCTACTTTGAAGACCGTCCAAGCACTGGAATTCACCGCCCCGCGCGACGACAACGCGCGCCTCGCCAACCTCTGCGGCCCGCTCGACGAGAACCTGCGGCAGATCGAACAGGCACTCGACGTCACGCTCGCGCGGCGCGGCCACCGGATCACGATTCGCGGGCGCGGCGCCAAGCTCGCGCTCGCCGCGCTCGAAAACTTCTACAACCGTGCGCGCGATCCGCTGTCGGTCGACGACATCCAGCTCGCGCTGGTCGAGGTGCGCCACACGACCGGCAACGGCCGCCAGGACACGATCGACGTGCGCTTTCGCGGCGACCCCGACCATCCGTTCGACGAGCCCGTCGTGCAGCTCGACGCCAGCGAGCCGGACGAAGAACCCGCACCGAAGCTGTACACGCGGCGCGCCGACCTGCGCGGCCGCACGCCCGCGCAGCGCGAGTACCTGAAGCAGATCCTGCAGCACGACGTGACGTTCGGCATTGGGCCGGCCGGCACCGGCAAGACCTATCTCGCGGTCGCGTGCGCAGTCGACGCGCTCGAGCGCGACCAGGTCAAGCGGATCGTGCTGACGCGCCCGGCCGTCGAGGCCGGCGAGCGGCTCGGCTTCCTGCCGGGCGATCTCGCGCAGAAGGTCGACCCGTACCTGCGCCCGCTGTACGACGCGCTGTACGACCTGCTCGGCTTCGACAAGACCGCGAAGATGTTCGAGCGCCAGATGATCGAGATCGCGCCGCTCGCATACATGCGCGGCCGCACGCTGAACCATGCGTTCATCATCCTCGACGAGGCGCAGAACACGACGCCCGAGCAGATGAAGATGTTCCTCACGCGGATCGGCTTCGGCTCGAAGGCCGTCGTGACCGGCGACACGAGCCAGGTCGACCTGCCGCGCGGCCACAAGAGCGGCCTCGTCGAGGCGCAGCAGGTGCTCGGCGGCGTGCGCGGCATCGCGCTCACGCGCTTCACGAGCGCGGACGTCGTGCGCCACCCGCTCGTCGCGCGTATCGTCGAGGCGTACGACGAGTTCCACGCGCAGCATCAGGACGGCTGATGGCGGCGCCTGCGCGCCCAGGGCTGCCGGCCCGGCCCGCCACACGGCGCGCCGGGCTTTTTTTCGCCCGTTCGAATTCGGGTGGGATCGGCCGTTTGGTGTATCCTCAACGCGTCCCAATCGCCGTACGCGTCATGAAATCCTCCCGCTCCCGCAAGTCCGGTCGCGCCCCGTCCGCCGCGCCCGAATCCCCCCGCCTTTCGCTGTTCGACGCGAAGGGCAAGGCCCGGACCGTCAACGCACAAGGGCTGCGGATCGACTTCCCGGACGGCCGCAGCCTGATGTTCGACCTGTCGGGCAGCTCCGGTGACGCGGCCGTCGCGATCGTCGCGCAGCACAACGACCCGGCGATGCGCGCGAAGCTCGCGCTGCAGCCCGAGCACTACGACAGCGTGACGCTGCACGTGGGCGCGGAACTCGCGCCGCGCGAAGACGACGTCGACGACGAACCGCGCGCGCTGGAACTCGACCTGTCCGTGCAGTACGGCGACGAGATCACGAGCGACATCCGCAAGACGCTGCCCAAGCGCAAGCTGATCGCCGAATGGATCGAGCCGGCGCTGTTCGCGAGCGCGCAGCTCACCGTGCGCTTCGTCGGCGAAGACGAAGGCCGCACGCTGAACGCCGGCTACCGCCACAAGGACTACCCGACCAACGTGCTGACCTTCGCGTACGACGCGGCGCCCGACGGCACCGTGATCGGCGATCTCGTGCTGTGCTGCCCGGTCGTCGAGAAGGAAGCGCACGAACAGGGCAAGCCGCTCACGGCCCACTACGCGCACCTGCTGGTGCACGGCGCGCTGCACGCGCAGGGCTACGACCACGAGACGAGCGACGAGGACGCGGCCGAAATGGAAGCGCTCGAAGTCGACATCCTCGCGAAGCTGGGCTTCCCGAACCCGTACCAGTAAGCGTTCAGTACGATGCGCAACGCCGCGATGCTCCCGCCCGCCTACCCGCCCGCGATCGGCGACGGGCGACTGCTGACGGAAGACGAGCTCGCGGCCTCGCTCGCGCACACGATGCGCGACTGGGACGGCCGGCAGGACCTCTGGCTGTTCGGCTATGGCTCGCTGATCTGGAACCCCGGCCTGCCGACCGTCGCCGCCGTGCGCGGCAAGGTGCATGGCTACCACCGCGGCCTCTACCTATGGTCGCGCGTGAACCGCGGCACGCCCGAACGCCCGGGCCTCGTGCTCGCGCTCGATCGCGGCGGCTCGTGCTCCGGCATCGCGTTCCGGCTGTCGGGCCCGACCGCTCAGCCGCACCTCGAGACGCTGTGGAAGCGCGAGATGCCGATGGGGTCGTACCGGCCCGCCTGGCTGCCGTGCACGCTCGAGACCGGCGAACGCGTGAACGCGCTCGCCTTCGTGATGCGCCGCGACGTACCGACCTATACGGGCAAGCTGTCCGACCCGGTCGTGAAGGAAGTGTTCAGCTGCGCGGCCGGCCGCTATGGCACGACGCTCGACTACGTGAGCCGCACCGTCGATGCGCTGCGTGCGAGCGGCATTCCCGATCGCGCGCTCGAAGGGCTGCTCGCGCGATGCAAGTGACGCGACCCGACGCCCGGCTTGCCGCCACGCGGTCCCGCGCGGCCAGCGCCGCCCGCGCTTTCGAACGAGGTTCCCGCCGATGAACCCGGCACGCCGGTCGCGTTGCAGGATTGCCGCGCTGCTCGTCGCCGCGAGCGTCGCGCTGTCCGGCTGCGGCATCCTCGGCTGCGGCGGCGCCGCGACCAACGGTGCGGCCGCCGGCGGCTGCTCGGCCGGCATGCGCTTCTGAGCCCCTTCCAGGCCCGGGTTCACACGCAATCGCGTGCGGCAGATTGCCGCCGACACCGACCGGCCGGCCGGTCGTTTCCCCGTGTCGCGCCGTCCCGCGCCGCCCGCAGCCGATTTTTGCCGCTGCTGCGCCATCGCCCTTTTCTGGGATAGGATGGACCCGAGGACGAAGTCGCGCCCGGCGCGGCCGTCCACGAGCGGGGCCCGCGTGCCGCCCGCCCCGGCCAGACGGCCGGGGTGACACGGTCGCGTCGTGCCCTTGGTGTATCCTTGCCTACTCCGTGACAGCGCGCTCCGGCATGACCCGGGCGCACCACCATGAACGATTCGTATCCCAGTCGTAAGCCAACCGACAAACCGCAAGAAAAGCGCTCGCTGCTCGAGCGCCTGACCGACTTCATCTCGCCCGAGCCCGAATCCCGCGGCGAGCTGCTGGAAATCCTCCAGGACGCCCACGAACGCAACCTGATCGACGCCGACTCGCTGTCGATGATCGAAGGCGTGTTCCAGGTATCCGATCTGTGTGCGCGCGACATCATGGTGCCGCGCGCGCAGATGGACGCGATCAACATCGCCGACAAGCCCGAGGATTTCATCCCGTTCGTCCTCGAGAAGGCGCACTCGCGCTACCCCGTGTACGAGGAGAACCGCGACAACGTCATCGGCGTGCTGCTCGCGAAGGATCTGCTGCGTTTTTACGCCGAGGAAGAGTTCGACGTGCGCGGGATGCTGCGCCCGGCCGTGTTCATCCCGGAATCGAAGCGCCTGAACGTGCTGCTGCACGACTTCCGCGTGAACCGCAACCACCTGGCGATCGTCGTCGACGAATACGGCGGCGTGGCGGGCCTGATCACGATCGAGGACGTGCTCGAACAGATCGTCGGCGACATCGAGGACGAATACGACTTCGACGAGGAAGCCGGCAACATCATCTCGGGGCCCGACGGCCGCTTCCGCGTGCGCGCGCTCACCGAGATCGAACAGTTCAACGACGCGTTCGGCACCGATTTCCCCGACGACGAAGTCGACACGATCGGCGGCCTGATCACCCATCATTTCGGACGCGTGCCGCACCGCGGCGAGAAGCTGCAGCTCGGCAACCTCGTGTTCGAGATCCAGCGCGGCGATGCGCGCCAGGTGCATGTGCTGCTGGTGCGCCGCAACCCGCTCGCCAGCCGTCGCGCCGAAACCTCGCACGAAGACTGACCGCTCCGCGCCAGCCGCGTTTCCTTCAACCGCTCGCCCACTTCCGCTTCACATGGACGATCCGATCCCGTCCCGCCCGGCTGGCGGCCTCCTCGCGCCGGCGCCCGGCCGCGCGCTGCCGCGCTGGCACTACCCGGCCGCGCTGCTCGCCGGCGCGGCCAATACGCTCAGCTTCGCACCGACGCCGTACGGCGGCTGGCTGCAACTCGTCGTATTCGTCTGGTTTTTCGCGCAGCTGACGCGCACGTCGAGCTGGCGCGGCGCCGCGCTCACCGGCGGCGCATTCGGCTTCGGCAATTTCATCAGCGGCGTCTGGTGGCTCTACATCAGCATGCACGTGTACGGCGAGATGGCCGCGCCGCTCGCGGGCGGCGCGCTCGTGCTGTTCTCGCTGTACCTGTCGCTGTACCCGGCGTTCTCGGCCGGGCTGTGGTCGTTCTGCGCGGGCCATGCGTGGCATCGCCGCACGCCCGATCCGCGCCCGTTCGCGCCGACCTGGCACGGCGCGTTCGCGTTCGCGAGCGCGTGGGCCCTCGGCGAATGGCTGCGCGGCACGCTGTTCACCGGCTTTCCATGGCTCGCGAGCGGCTATCCGCAGGTCGACGGCCCGTTCGCGGGCTTCGCGCCGGTGGTCGGCGTGTACGGGATCGCATGGGTGCTCGCGCTGTTCGCCGCGCTGGTCGTGCAGGCGCTCGTCGCCGCGCGCCCGTCGCCCGCGCGCGACAACGGCGCCGGCAATCCCGGCGGCAACGCAGGCGTGCGCATCGCCGCGCCGGCCGGCGTGGCGGTCGCGCTGATCGCGGCCGGCCTCGGGCTGTCGCAGGTCACGTGGACCGTGCCCGCGAACGCACCGCTCACCGTGCGGCTGCTGCAGGGCAACGTGAAGCAGGACATCAAGTTCGAGCAGGAAGGCATCGACGCGGCGATCAAGATGTACCAGCAGATGATCGTCGAGAAGCCGGCCGACCTGATCGTCACGCCGGAGACCGCGATCGCGGTGATGATCCAGGAGCTGCCCGAGCCGTTCGCCGTCGCGATCCGCAAGTTCAGCGACGCGACGGGGTCGGCCGTGCTGTTCGGCGCGGTCGGCGCATCGGTGACCGAGGACGGCCACTACGTCGACTATACGAACAGCCTGTACGGCGTGACGCCGAACTCGCGCGACATCTATCACTACGACAAGCACCACCTCGTGCCCTTCGGCGAATTCATCCCGTGGGGCTTCCGCTGGTTTGTCGACCTGATGAAGATGCCGCTGGGCGATTTCGCGCGCGGCGCGCCCGTGCAGAAGCCGTTCCTCGTGCACAACCAGCCGGTGATGGCCGACATCTGCTACGAGGACTTGTTCGGCGAGGAAATCGCCGCGACGATCCGCGACAACCCGCAGCCGCCCGGCGTGCTCGTCAACGTGACGAACCTCGCGTGGTTCGGCGACACGATCGCGCTCGACCAGCACCTGCAGATCGCGCGGATGCGCTCGCTCGAGACGGGCCGGCCGATGCTGCGCTCGACCAACACGGGGATGACGGCCGCGATCGATGCGCACGGGCGCGTGCTCGGCCAGCTGAAGCCGTTCACGATCGGCTCGCTCGACGTGCGGATCGAAGGCACGAGCGGCTTCACGCCTTATGTGACGAGCGGCAACAACATCGTGCTCGCGGCGTCGCTGGTGCTGCTCGCGTTCGGCTTCACGTTCGGGCCGGGGCTGCGCCGGCGCAACGGCCGGAACAACGGCGACGACCGGCCCGAATGACGCAAACGGCCGCCGCTGCGCGCGGTGGCCGCGCGGTGGCCGATGACCGCGAACCGGCCGGCCGCTCAGGCCTGCCGGGCCGGTTGATCCAGTCGATCCGGCTGCGCGGCGAGGTTCCGCAGGTCGCGACTCACCGCCTCCATCACGGGCTCCCACATGCCGAACGTCGGCTGCCGGTACAGCGTCGCGGTCGGATACCACGGGCTGTCCGTGCGTTCGAGCATCCACGGCCAATGCGGATTCACGTCGAGCAGCACCCAGGTGCGCGCGCCGAGCGCGCCCGCCAGGTGCGCGACCGACGTGCATACGGTAATCACGAGATCCAGCGCGCCGATGAAGGCGGCCGTATCGTCGAAGCTCGTCAGTTCCGCCGTGAAATCCTCGACCGCGAACCCGGCCGCGCGCGCCGCGGCGACGTCCGCCTGCGCGCCCGGCTGCAGCGAATGGAACGCGACGCCGTCGATCCCGCGGAACGCGTCGGCATAGCGCTCGAGCCCGACGCGCCGGAACGGGTTGCGCTGATGGCCCGCGCTGCCCGTCCACACGAGCCCGACCTTCAGCCGGCGATCGCCCGCGAGCCGCGCGCGCCACGCATCGCGTGCACCGGCGTCGGCCTGCAGGTACGGCACCGACGACGCGAGCGTCGACGCTTCCATGCCGAGCATCAGCGGCAGGCCGATCAGCGGCACCTCGTAATCGAAGGCCGGCAGCACGTCGACACCGCCGCCCGCGCTGAAGGCGTCCGCGTGCGCGCCGAGGCTGCGCTGCATCAGCGTGCCGACCTGCGGGAACGTATTCCACGCGAGCCGGCCGCCTTCGCGATGCACGCGCTCGGCGAGCGGCGCGACAAAGCGGCAGAACTGCAGCACGTCGCCGAGCCCCTGCTCGCCCCACACCAGCAGCGTCTTGCCCGCGAGCGGCTCGCCCTGCCAGCGCGGGCCCGGCAGCGCCGGCCGGCGGCCGCGCAGTTCGCCGGCGCCATCCCAGCGTGCCTCGTGGCCGCGCCAGCCGGCCGCATGGTTGCCGCGCACGAGCTGGATGATCGCGAGGTTGAACCGGAACGACGCGTCGTCGGGCGCCAGCTCGCACGCGCGCGTCGCGTAGCGTTCGGCATCGTCCCAGCGCTGCGCCTCCTTCATCGCCATCGCGACGTTGTTCATCGCGAGCGCGTTGTCGGGTGCGAGGTCGGCGAGCCGCGCGGCGCACGCGAGCGCGTCGTCGAGATCGTGTGTCGCGATCCGCGCGACCACGAGGTTGATCCACGCCTGCACGTCCCGCGGATCGTGCTTCACGGCCGCTTCGAGCAGCGCGATCTCCTCCGCGCGGTCGCCGCCCGACAGCCGCAGCGCGATCGCGAGGTTGTTGCGCAGCGACGGCCGGCCGGCATCGATCGCCAGCGCCGCGCGATACGGCGCGACGGCATCCGCGTGGCGATCGGCCATCTGCAGCACATAGCCGTGATTGAAGTACGTGCCCGCGCCCGGCTGCGCCCGCGCCGCGCATTCGGCCAGCGCGAGCGCGTCGGCCATGCGCTGCCGCGCGACGAGTGTCGTCGTGAGCTGCGCGAGCGCATCGGCATCGACCGCGTGCAGATGGGCGGCGGCGGCGAGCCACAGATCGTGCGCGGCATGCTCGCCGCGCGCCCGCGCGTCGGCGGCCTGCCCGAGCAGCGCGAGGAACGGCGGGAGCAGCGGAATGAGGAGGTCGGTCGGGTCGTCCATGCAGTCGGCGTCGGCGAGTGGTGACGCGGCACGCGTGACGCGCGCCGCAATATGCGCATCTTAACGCCCGCGCGCAGCGGCACGGCACGCGCGTCGCGAGCGGCCCATGGACGGGCCGACGGGCCGCGCCGGCCGCTCATGCGCGCCTTTCGGAAGCGGGCCGGCGGCGCCTTCGCCCGCGTTCCGGCCGCATCCGGTCGCCGATCCGGTAAAATTACGCGTTTCAGCACACTAACAAGCCGCGCCGCCGCGCGAGCCGACCCTCCGGGCCCCGCCCGGAGCGCCGCCCGCAACGGAGCGCCAGCGCCACGAAGGCTCTTCATGCTTACGTTTCAGCAAATCATCCTGACGCTGCAGTCCTACTGGGACAAGCAGGGTTGCGCCCTGCTCCAGCCCATCGACATGGAAGTCGGCGCGGGCACGTCGCACGTTCACACGTTCCTGCGCGCGGTCGGCCCCGAGCCGTGGCGCGCCGCGTACGTGCAGCCGTCGCGCCGTCCGAAGGACGGCCGCTACGGCGAGAACCCGAACCGCCTGCAGCACTACTACCAGTACCAGGTCGTGCTCAAGCCGGCACCGGAAAACATCCTCGACCTGTACCTCGGCTCGCTCGAGGCGCTCGGCTTCGACCTGAAGCAGAACGACGTGCGTTTCGTCGAGGACGACTGGGAAAACCCGACGCTCGGCGCGTGGGGCCTCGGCTGGGAAGTGTGGCTGAACGGGATGGAAGTCACGCAGTTCACGTATTTCCAGGAAGTCGGCGGCCTCGAATGCAAGCCGGTGCTCGGCGAGATCACGTACGGCCTCGAGCGCCTCGCGATGTACCTGCAGAAGGTCGAGAACGTGTACGACCTCGTGTGGACCGAGTGGGAAGAGCAAGGCCCGAACGGCCCCGAGCTGCGCCGCCTGTCGTATGGCGACGTGTACCACCAGAACGAGGTCGAGCAGTCGACCTACAACTTCGAGCACGCGAACGTCGACCTGCTGTTCACGTTCTTCAACAGCTACGAAGCGGAAGCGAAGAAGATGATCGACGCGCAGCTCGCACTGCCCGCGTACGAACTCGTGCTGAAGGCCGGCCACACGTTCAACCTGCTCGACGCGCGCGGCGCGATCTCGGTCACCGAGCGTGCGGCGTACATCGGCCGCATCCGCGCGCTGTCGCGTCTCGTCGCGCAGGCTTACTACGACTCGCGCGAGAAGCTCGGCTTCCCGATGCTCGGCAACCCGCCGGGCGTGCCGGGCCTCACCACCGACGCCCAGGACGCCGCGCAGCCGGCATGGGCGCCGCCGCTCAAGGTCGAACGCAAGATCGATCAGGACTGACGAGACGAGATTCAATCCAACCATGACGCACAATCATCCCGCCCCCCTGCTCGTCGAACTGCTGACCGAAGAGCTGCCGCCGAAGGCCCTCGCGCGCCTCGGCGACGCATTCGCCGAAGGTCTCGCGCAACGCCTCGCCGCGCGCGACCTCGTCGAAGGCGAACTCGTGTTCGAACGCTACGCGACGCCGCGCCGCCTCGCCGTCGTCGTACAGAACGTGCGCGCCGTCGCGCCTGAAAAGCAGGTTCGCGAAAAGGTCCTGCCGGTGTCGGTCGCCCTCGACGCCGAAGGCAAACCGACGGCCCCGCTTGCGAAAAAGCTCGCGGCGCTCGGCCACCCGAACCTGTCGATCGCCGATCTCGAGCGCGCGCAGGACGGCAAGGCCGAAGCCTTCTTCATCAACTACTCGGCGGCCGGCGCCACGCTCGCCGACGGCCTGCAGGCCGCGCTCGACGAAGCGCTCGCGAAGCTGCCGATCCCGAAGTTCATGACGTACCAGCGCCCGGACGGCTCCGACGTGAAGTTCGTGCGCCCGGTGCACCGCCTGACGGTGCTGCACGACGACCGCGTCGTGCCCGTCACCGCGTTCGGCGTCGATGCCGGCGACACCACGCTCGGCCACCGCTTCCTGTCCGACGGCCTGGTCGCGATCCAGCATGCGCGCGCGTACGCCGACACGCTGCGCGACAAGGGCCGCGTGATCGCGCACTTCGCCGATCGCCGCGAGACGATCCGCACGCAACTGAACGAACACGCGAACGGCGACACGGTCGTGATGCCCGAATCGCTGCTCGACGAAGTGACGTCGCTGGTCGAATGGCCGGTCGTCTACCCGTGCCGCTTCGAGGACGAATTCCTGCAGGTTCCGCAGGAATGCCTGATCCTCACGATGCAGACGAACCAGAAGTATTTCGCGCTGACCGACGTCGCCGGCAAGCTGCGCTCGCGCTTCCTGATCGTGTCGAACATCGAGACGAAGACGCCGGGCGAGATCATCGAAGGCAACGAGCGCGTCGTGCGCCCGCGCCTCGCCGATGCGAAGTTCTTCTTCGAGCAGGACAAGAAGAAGCCGCTCGCCGACCGCGTGCCGCAGCTCGCGAACGTCGTGTATCACAACAAGCTCGGTTCGGCGCTCGCACGCGTCGAGCGCCTCGAGGCGCTGGCCGGCGAGATCGCCCCCGCGATCGGCGCCGACACCGCGCACGCGAAGCGCGCCGCGCGCCTCGCGAAGGCCGACCTGCTGACCGACATGGTCGGCGAGTTCCCGGAACTGCAGGGCACGATGGGCACGTACTACGCGCGCCACGACGGCGAAGCCGACGATGTCGCGCTCGCATGCGCCGAGCACTACCAGCCGCGCTTCTCCGGCGATGCGCTGCCGACCACGCCCGTGTCGACCGCCGTCGCGCTGGCCGACAAGCTCGAGACGATCGTCGGCATCTGGGGCATCGGCCTCGCGCCGACCGGCGAGAAGGATCCGTTCGCGCTGCGCCGCCACGCGCTCGGCGTGTTGCGCCTGCTGCTCGAGAAGCAGTTGCCGCTCGATCTCGTGTCGCTGCTGCGCACGGCCTACGCGCGCTTCGAAGGCGTGCCGGGCGTCGCCGAGTCGACCGATGCGATCTTCGCGTTCTTCATGGATCGCCTGCGCGGCCTGCTGCGCGAGCGCGGCTATTCGGCCGGTGAAATCGATGCGGTGCTGAGCCTGAACCCGACGCGCGTCGACGATCTCGTCGCGCGCCTCGACGCGGTGCGCGAATTCACGCGCCTCGCGGAAGCCGAAGCGCTCGCGGCCGCGAACAAGCGGATCTCGAACATCCTGAAGAAGTCGGAAGGCGGCGCGAACGGCGCGGTGCAGCCGACGCTGCTCGTCGAGGCCGCCGAGAAGGCGCTGCACGAACAGCTCGCGGCCGTGACGCCGCACGTGCAGTCGCAGCTCGAGGCGCGTGCGTACACGGGCGCGCTGTCGGCGCTCGCCGCGCTGCGCGCGCCGGTCGACACGTTCTTCAACGACGTGATGGTCAACGCGGAAGATCCGGCGCTGCGCGCCAACCGTCTCGCGCTGCTGTCCGCGCTGCACCAGCAGATGAACTGCGTCGCCGACATCTCGAAGCTCGCCGCATAAGGGCCGCACGATGCCGATCAGCCCCAACCGAAAGCTCGTCGTCCTCGACCGGGACGGCGTGATCAACGTCGATTCGGATGCGTTCATCAAGACGCCCGACGAATGGATCGCGCTGCCCGGCGCCCTCGAGGCGATCGCCCGGCTCAACCACGCGGGTTATCGCGTGGTCGTCGCGACCAACCAGTCCGGCATCGGTCGCGGGCTGTTCGACATGGCCACGTTGAACGAGATGCACCTGAAGATGCATCGCGCGGCGGCCGCCGTCGGCGCACGTATCGACGCGGTGTTCTTCTGCCCGCACACGGCCGAGGATCACTGCGACTGCCGCAAGCCGAAACCCGGCATGATGCAGATGATCGCCGAGCGCTTCGAGATCGATCCCGATCACACGCCGGTCGTCGGCGATTCGCTGCGCGACCTGCAGGCCGGCGTCGCGGTCGGCTTCCAGCCGCACCTCGTGCTGACCGGCAAGGGCAAGAAGACGCTCGCCGCGGGCAATCTGCCGCCCGGCACGAAGGTCCACGACGACCTGCGCGCGTTTGCGCTCGACTTCCTTTCACACGAACACGAGTGATGCGGCTGCCGCGCGCATCCTCCCTAACGCCAGACTCACGCCGATGCGCTTCGTCCGCTCCCTGCTGCTGCTGATCTACTTCATCCTGTACACGGTGCCGTACGCCACCGCGTGCTTCATCGCGTTCCCGTTCATGCGCCCCGACGCGCGCTACTGGATGGCGGCCGGCTGGTGCAAGTCGACCCTGTGGGTCGTGCGCTGGCTGAACGGAATCCGCTACCGGATCGAAGGGATGGAAAACCTGCCCGACGGCCCGGCCGTGCTGCTGTCGAAGCACCAGTCGGCATGGGAGACGCTCGCGTTCCCGGCGCTGATGCCGAAGCCGCTCTGCTACGTGTTCAAGCGCGAACTGCTGTACGTGCCGTTCTTCGGCTGGGCGCTCGGGCTGCTGCATATGGTCAACATCAACCGCAAGGAAGGCAAGAACGCGTTCAATTCGGTGATCCGCCAGGGCAAGAAGCGCCTGTCGGAAGGCGCGTGGATGATCATGTTCCCCGAAGGCACGCGCACGCCGGTCGGCAAGCAGGGCAAGTACAAGACGGGCGGCGCGCGCTTCGCGATCGAAACCGGCACGCCGGTCGTGCCGATCGCGCACAATGCAGGTCGGGTGTGGCCGCGCAACTCGTTCACGAAATTCCCCGGCGTCGTCACCGTGTCGATCGGCAAGCCGATCCCCAGCGACGGGCTGACGCCCGATGTATTGAACTCGCAGGTCGAAGCATGGATCGAAGCGGAAATGCGCCGCATCGATCCCGATTCCTATCGCCAGGCGGGCAATGCCGGCACGCGCGATGCCGCGCGAGCCTGAGCCCCCGGATTGCAGCCGTTGCGTACGACAAAAAGAAGCGAACTGATGAAACAGCGTCCGCGGCCACGGCCTGCCGTCGTGGCCCTCGATCATCGCCAGATGGATCTGCCGCTCTTCGACGGGCCGGCCGCCGCACCGTCGGCGCCCGCCACGCCGCCGGCGCCGCCTGAAGCCTCGCCCACCATTCCGCCCGTTCCGGGCCCGGCACCCGACCGCTCACGCGTGCGCACGTTCGCGCTCGACAGCCGCGTGCTCGAATACCGGCTGAAACGTTCGGCACGCCGTACGATCGGCTTCACGATCGACGGCAGCGGGCTGTCGATCACCGCGCCGCGCTGGGTCACGCTCGCCGACATCGAAGCGGCGATCTCCGAGAAGCAACGCTGGATCTTCGCGAAGCTCGCGGAGTGGAAGACGCGCACCGAGCAGCGCGCGCTGCCGCAGATCGACTGGCGCGACGGCGCGCAGCTGCCGTATCTCGGCAAGACGGTGACGATCGCGCTCGGCGCGGGTGCCGTCGCGTTCGACGCCGATGCGCTGCGGCTGTCTCTGCCGCTGCCCGTGCAGGCCGACATGCAGCAGATCAAGGATCGCGTGCAGGGCTGGCTGCAGGGCGAAGCGAAGCGCATCTTCGGCGAGCGCCTGCCGGTCTACGCGGAAAAGCTCGGCGTCACGTATTCGATGTATGCGCTGTCGTCGGCCGCGACACGCTGGGGCAGCTGCTCGAGCGACGGCAAGATCCGCCTGAACTGGCGGCTGATCCATTTCCCGATGTCGATCATCGACTACGTCGTCGCGCACGAGTTGTCGCACCTGCGCGAGATGAATCACAGCCCGGCCTTCTGGCAGACCGTCGAATCGATCTTCCCCGAGTTCCGCGAAGCGCGGCACACGCTCAAGCATCACCCGCCCGAGCTGCTGCCGTCGCTTTGACACCGCCCACGCGGCGGCGCTGCCCATCAAAAAGGGCGATGCGGGTCACCCCGCATCGCCCTTTTTTGCCGCCGCGCGCCTCGCGCTCCGCGGCCCGTTCATCCGGCGCTTACTTCTTCTGGATGAACTCGATCTTGTAGCCGTCCGGATCCTCGACGAAGGCGATCACGGTCGTGCCGTGCTTCATCGGGCCCGCTTCGCGCGTGACCTTGCCGCCTTGCGCCTTGATCTTCTCGCAGGCCGCGTACGCATCCTCGACCGCCACGGCCAGATGGCCGAAGCCGTTGCCGAGATCGTAGGACGGCGTATCCCAGTTATGGGTCAGCTCGATCACGGTGCCGGTGCTCTCGTCTTCGTAGCCGACGAACGCGAGCGTGAACTTGCCTTCCGGATAATCCTCGCGACGCAGCAGCTTCATGCCGAGCAATTCGGTGTAGAACTTGATCGAGCGGTCGAGATCGCCGACTCGCAGCATCGTATGCAGCAAACGCATGTGTTGTACTCCTGTGGGGACTTTCCTGAACCGGAAACTCTACCAGAGTCAGGTGAAACTCGCCGGGGGCGCCCAGCCGGGGCGCTTGGCCGGGGGCGCGGCCGATACCGCGCATCGGGGTGACCGGTGCGAACACGCTCGCAGCGGCGGAAAACAGCACGATCCGGGCCGCCCGGCTACCGCGCCGATCGGGTAACATCCTTCGATCTCGCACCAAAAACGGGCATGCGCCGCACCGCCCGAATGCGACCGCCCACCCTTTCCTGAAGCCACACTGCCGTGCGAAACCGCCGATTCGAGCGCGCCGGACACGCTGTCCGCCCAACCCTGCCGCCGCCGTACCGATCAAGCGAGGTGCGCCGATGACCACGCTCGCCGCCGCCCCCATGCGCCGCGCGCTCGACCTGCGCGCCGTCGGCCTGATGCTGCTGCTTTGCGCGATCTGGGGCTTCCAGCAGGTCGCGATCAAGAGCACGAACGCCGCGATCGCGCCGATGTTCCAGGCCGGGCTGCGCTCGGTGATCGCCGCGGGGTTGCTGTGGGGCTGGGCCCGCACGCGCGGCACGCCGCTGTTCCAGGCCGACGGCACGTTCGGCGCGGGCCTCGCGGCCGGTGCGCTGTTCGCCGGCGAATTCATCTGCGTGTTCTTCGGGCTCACGCTGACGAGCGCGTCGCACATGGCGATCTTCCTGTACACGGCGCCCTGCTTCACCGCGCTCGGCCTGCACCTGTTCGCACCGGGCGAGCGGCTGCAGCGCACGCAGTGGGCCGGCGTCGGTCTCGCCTTCGCCGGCATCGCGCTCGCGTTCGCGGACGGCTTCCTGAAGCCGCGTGCACCCCGGCGCATCGGTACTGGCCGGGCTGGCCGGCGACGCGCTCGGGATTCTCGGCGGCGCGATGTGGGCCGCGACGACGGTCGTCGTGCGCTCGACGGCGCTCGCGCGGGCGAGCGCGAGCAAGACGCTGTTCTATCAGCTCGCGGTGTCGGCGGTCGTGCTGGTCGCGCTCGCCGCGCTGTTCGGGCAAGTGTCGTTCGCGCAGGTGACACCGATCGCCGTGGCGAGTCTCGCGTATCAATCGGTGATCGTCGCGTTCGTCAGCTACCTGTCCTGGTTCTGGCTGCTGACGCGCTACAGCGCGTCGCGATTGTCGGTCTTCACGTTCCTGTCGCCGCTGTTCGGCGTTGCGTTCGGCGTACTGCTGCTCGGCGAATCCGTCGGCTGGCGCTTCATGTCCGCGGCTGCGCTCGTGCTGACCGGCATCGCACTCGTCAACGCGCCGCCGCGCAGGCGGGCGTAAGCGGCCACCGGCAAGAAACACGCGTGCAACAAAAAAGCTGCCCGTCGGGCAGCCCTTTCACCACATCCGGTCCGGCTTCGCGTGCCGCGCGTTACCCGGCCTTGCGTACCGCCGCAAGCGCCTGCGCGACGCCGACGTATTCCGCCACGCTCACGTCCTCGGCACGGCGCGCGAGATCGAAGCCGAGCCCGTCGAAATCGATCGTCTCGCGATAGTCGCCCAGCGTGTTGCGCAGCATCTTGCGGCGCTGCGAGAACGCGGCGGTGACGATTTCGCCGAGCAGCACGGGATCGACGTCCGGCAGTTCGTGCGGCTCGTACGGAATCATCCGGACGATCGCCGAATCGACCTTCGGCGGCGGCTGGAACGATTCCGGCGGCACGTCGAGCATCTTTTCCATCACGTAGCGGTACTGCAGCATCACCGACAGCCGCGAGAACGCCTTCGTGCCGGGCTCCGCGACCATCCGTTCGACGACTTCGTTCTGCAGCATGAAATGCTGGTCGATCACCGCATCGGCGAACGTCATCAGGTGAAACAGCAGCGGGCTGGAAATGTTGTACGGCAGGTTGCCGACGATCCGCAGCGACGGCTTGTCGCCGGGCGCCGCGAGCGAACGGAAGTCGAACGCGAGCGCGTCGCCGGCGTGCAATTCGAGCAGCGCGCCGAAGCGCTGCTGCAGGCGGCCGATCAGGTCGCGGTCGAGCTCGACCGCGTGCAGCGGCGCCTCGGGCGTCGCGAGGCGCTCGATCAGCGGCCCGGTCAGCGCGCCGAGCCCGGGGCCGATCTCGACCATGCGCTGGCCGCGCGCCGGGCCGATCGTCGACACGATCGAATCGATCACGCCGTGATCGACGAGGAAGTTCTGCCCGAAGCGCTTGCGCGCGAAGTGGCCTTGGTGCTGTCTGCTGTTCGACATCGACTGTGTAAAACGAAAAATACGACGAAAGAGGTGAGACCGCGCGGCGTCAGGCCGCGCGGCGATGGCGCGCCATCGTGACGGCCGTGTCGAGCGCGGCAATCATGCTGCCCGGATCGGCACGGCCCGTGCCGGCCAGGTCGAGCGCGGTGCCGTGGTCGACCGACGTGCGGATGATCGGCAGCCCGAGCGTCACGTTGATGCCCTCGCCGAAGGTCGCATACTTCAGCACGGGCAGGCCCTGGTCATGGAACATCGCGAGCACGCAATCGGCATCGGCCAGATGGCGCGGCTGGAACAGCGTGTCGGCCGGATACGGGCCGCGCGCGTCGATGCGCTGCGCGTTCGCCCGGGCCAGCGCGGGCGAGATCACGTCGATCTCCTCGCGGCCGAGATAACCGTTCTCGCCCGCGTGCGGGTTCAGGCCCGTCACGAGGATCCGCGGCGCCGCAAGGCCGAAGTCGCGCCGCAGGTCGCGATCGATGATCGCGAGCGTCTCGACGAGACCGTCGATCGTCAGCGCGGCGGAGACATCCTTCAGCGGCAGGTGCGTCGTCGCGAGCGCGACGCGCAGCGGCCTGTCGCCGGTGCCCGCCAGCATCATCACGACGCGCGGCGTATGCGTGCGCTCCGCCAGGTATTCGGTATGGCCGGTAAACGGCACGCCCGCATCGTTGATCGTGCTCTTCTGCAGCGGCGCGGTCACGATCGCGTCGTACCGGCCGGCCAGCGCGCCGTCGATCGCCGTGTCGAGCAGCCCGAGCACGTACCGGCCGTTCGCCGCGTCCAGCTTGCCCGCCAGCACGGGAACGGCCAGCGCGTGGTGCGCGACCGACACGTGCGCACCGCCGGCCAGCACGGCGCGATCGGCGCCGACGGCTGCGGCCCGCGCATCGAGCAGCGCCGCATCGCCGAGCACGGTGAAATGCGCGTCGGGCCAGCGCTGCGCGGCGTCACGCAGCGCCTGCACGGTCAGCTCCGGGCCGACCCCCGCCGGTTCGCCTGTCGTGATCGCGATCTGCAGCGCGGGCGTGGTCATGCGGGGCTCGCTCAGTTCGCCGGGGCGACGCCGCCGATCTTGTACTGAACGTACGACGAATCGCGCAGCTCGCGCAGCCAGTCGGCGTAGGCCTGCTCGGCCTTGCGCTGGCCGATCGCCTGGCGGGCGATGTCCATCTGCTGTTGCACCGACCCTTCCGCTTCGCGGCGGTTCAGCACCTGGATCAGGTGATAGCCGTACTCGGTACGGATCGGCTGGCTGATCTGGCCGTCCTGCAGGTTGTTCATCGCACGCTCGAATTCCGGCACGGTCTCGCCCGGGCTGATCCAGCCGAGATCGCCGCCCTGCGACGCCGACCCGTCCTGCGAGTAGGTGCGCGCGAACTTCGCGAAATCGCCGCCGGCCTGGACCTGGTTGCGGATGTCGACCAGTTGCTGGCGCGCCTGGCCTTCCGACTTGCCTTCGCCGACGCGCAGCAGGATGTGGCGCACGTGCGTCTGCACGATCTTCGGCGCGGCGGCCGTGGCGCCCTGGCTCTGGCGGCGGTCGACGAGGCGCACGATCTCGAAGCCGTCCGGCACGCGGATCAGCGTCGGGTTGACCTGGCCCGGGCGCAGCTTCGATGCGGCGTCGACGACCTCGGCCGGCAGCGCGCTCGGCGCCTTGAAACCGAGGTCGCCGCCCTTCTTCGCGTCGTTCGCTTCCGAGTTGTTCTTCGCGAGGCGCTCGAAATCGGCGCCCGACTTCGCCTGCTGCAGCAGCGCGTCGGCCTTCTTCTGCGCGGCCTCGATGTCGGCCTGCGGCGCGTTGGTCGGCGCCTTGATGAAGATGTGCTGGAAGCGCAGGTCCTGCTGCTGCGACGCGTTCGGCCCGCGCTGGCTCGCGATGTAGTTCGCGACTTCGGCATCCGACACGGTGATCTTGCCGTCGACCTCGCGCTCACGCAGCTTCGACAGCGTCAGCTCGGTCCGCGCATCGCTCGTGAAGATGCTCCAGGGCACGCCTTGCGCCTCGAGACGCGCGCGGTACTGCTCGAGCGTCATCCCGTTCGCCTGCGCGAGGCGCTGCAGCGTGGACTGCACGGTCGCGTCGTCGACGCGGATCCCGTCGTCCTTCGCCTTCTGCACCTGGATACGCTCGAGCACCATCTGGTTCAGCACCTGCGCGCGCAGCTGGTCGGTCGGCGGCACGGGCGCGTTCTGCTGCTGCAGCCGGCGCGCGATCAGGCCGGCGCGCTGGTCGAGTTCGCGGCCCGTGATCACGTCGTTGTTGACGACCGCGACGACTTCGTCGGCGAGCTGCGCACCTTGCGAACCGAGCGCCTGCGCCGCGGCCGGCGCGGCGGCGAGCAGCGCGGCGGACGCGGCGAGGCTGGACACGACTGCCGCGAAACGAAGGTTTTTCTTCATTGCCACTGAAACTCCATTGAAATCGTGCTGACCGGTGCAGACAAGCCTGCGTTACTCGTAGTTGCTGAAGCGGGACATCGGCGGCGGCGGCGGCGGCAGCGGCGTGTAGCCCGGTACCCCGGCGCGGAATGCGGACACGAGGCCGTTGTCGACGGTCGACAGGCCCTTGAGCGTCAGCTGCATCATGAATCGCGTCGACGAGTTCTGCTGTCCCGACGAATTGATGCCGTTCGCGGCCCGCTGCACCCCGACCCCGAGCGCCCAGCAATCCGCGTCGTATTGTAAGCCGACCAGACCGTCGACCACGCGATCTCCGGCGAGGTCGTAGTTGAAACGGCCGATCGCATACAGGCGGCGCGTGAGCGGCCATTGCGCGGACACCAGGAACTGGTTGATCGGCTGGTTGTCGAGCGTGGTGTTCGAGCGCGTGTAGCGATAGCCGACGTTGATCACGCGGCGCTCGCCCGGGCTGTAGCCGAAACCGATGCTCGACTTCACGAGCTGGTTGTTGTTCTGGTTGTACTGGAACGCCGTCTCAGACATGAAGCCCGAGCCGAGCTTCAGCGCGGCGCCGACGATCAGGTCCGAGTGGCGCGCCAGCACGGCGGCCTGCCCGGGATTCAGCGTCACGCGCTGATCGGCGAAGTAGTACTGCTGCGCGATCACGAAGCGCGCGCGCTCGTCGCCGGTGCGCGGGTCGATGAAGCGCGACGTCAGGCCGGCCGTAATCCGGTTCGCGTCGGCGATCCGGTCGTTGCCGACGAACGTGTTCGGCTGGTAGATCTCCGCGAGGCCGAAGTCCGATTCCGCGGTGTCGAACAGCGGCGCGTTCGACTGGTTGCGATACGGCGTGTACACGTAGTACAGGCGCGGCTCGAGGGTCTGGATGAAGTCCTGGCCGAACAGGCGCACCGAGCGGTCGAAGATCAGGCCCGTGTCGAAGCTCACGGTCGGGATCGACTCGGTGAAGCGCTTCGGGTTGTTCGGCGTGGTCGACGACAGGTAGTTCAGGTCGTACGACGCGAAGTGGTACTGGACCTTCGGCACGACGAAGTAGCCGGGGCCGTACACGCCGTACGCGATGTACGGGTTGAAGACGATCCGGTCGCCTTCGGTTGCGTCGGCCGTCGTGATGCGGAACCGCGAATAGTCGGCTTCCGCGCCGAAGTCGAAGCCGCCGACGTTGTACTTCGTGTACTTCACGTTCAACTGCGGCTCGCGGCTGTACGGCGCGATCGACGGCGGCAGCGTCTGCCAGTGCTGGTAGCGCGCGAGCACCGACCACGGGCCGTTGTTGTACGTGAGGCCGGCTTCCTGCTGGTACAGCGTCTGCGTCCCGTTGATGAACTGGTTCATCGAACCCAGTTGTTCGGGATACAGGTTGTCCGAGACCTTGTTGTAGTAGACGTAGCCGCCGAAACCGCCGCCGAAGTTCTGCTGGTGCTGCCAGTAGATCGCGTAGCGGTTGCGGTGCTCGAGCCGGTCACTCGGCAGGTAATTGGCCGTAAACGTGCCCGAATACGACGGCGACAGGTAGCGGAACGTCGCCTCGGTCATCACGCCGCGCCGCGAGATGATGCGCGGCGTGAGCGTCAGGTCGCGGTTCGGTGCGATGTTGAAGTAGTACGGCAGCGTCAGCTCGAAGCCGTTGCTCGAGTTCACCGAGAACGTCGGCGGCAGCAGGCCGCTGCGCCGCTCGCCCGACAGCGGGAACGTCATCCACGGGCTCGCGAAGATCGGCACGCCCTGGAAGAACAGCACGCCGTTGCGCGCGGTGCCTTCGTCGGCGCCCGTATCGAAGTCGAAGCGGCTGCCCTTGATGTACCACGCGGGGTTCGTCGAGCACTGGCACGCCGTGTAGGTGCCGTTGACGAACACCGAGCGCTCGTTGTCGACCATGTCGACGCGCTCGGCGCTGCCCGACCCGCCCGTCATGTTGAAGTGGTACTTCGGCGCCGTCATGAAGCCCTGGTTCGCCTCGATCTTCAGGTGCGCCTCGGGACCTGCGAACGACGTACCGCCATTGACCACCTTGACCTGGCCGTACGCATCGGCCATGTCGGTATCCTGATCGTAGTGGAGCGCGTCGGCCTTCACGACGGCGTCGCCGCGCCGCAGCTCGGCGGAGCCCTTGGCGGCGAGATCCTGCTCGGCCGTGCCGCTCGTGTGGTCGGCGATCACGAAGGCGGCCGGCTTCGCGCCGTCCTTCAGCGGATGATCCTCGAGCTGGGGCGCGAGACGCAGATCCCACGGCGAGTCGAGCGGCTGCGGCTGCGCGGCCGCGCCCGACAGCTGCGCGTACGACACGGCCGGCACGAGGCCGGGCACGGCCAGGAGCGCGAGCGCGAGCCGCCGTTTGCGCGGCGCCCCGTCACCGGGGAAAACATTCGGGAATAGCGGTTTGGGCGGCATCTATCGTTTGGCGAATCGCCCCTTGTCAACCGCGCCTTCACTGCACATGCGCGCACGGCGGGCCGCGCCGTCGCACCGCGACTGCGGCTGAGCGCAAACCGGGGAGGCGATCGGGCGGGCGGCGCGACAGGCAGCGGGCCTGCACGGCGGAAGCTGACGCGGGGCGCGTCAAAAAAGTCGTGGGGTATTATATGGCAAGACGTTCCCCCCTCCTCCGAGTTTCATGACGCCCCCATCCGCCGCATCCCAGCCCGACGCCCGCCTCGACGCCCTGACCGCGTGGCTGCAACCGCTCGCCGAGCGCTATGCCCTCGACCTGTCGACCCTCGCGCCCGCGTCGTCGGACGCCAGTTTCCGCCGCTATTTCCGTGTCGCATCGGCCACGAGCGCCGGCGGCACGCTGATCGCCGTCGACGCGCCGCCGCCCGAGAAGTGCCGTGAATTCGTCCAGGTCGCGCAGCTGCTCGCCGCGGCCGGCGACCACGTGCCAGACGTGCTGGCCCACGATTTCGACGCGGGCTTCATGCTCGTGACCGATCTCGGCCGCACGTCGTACATCTCGGTGCTCGACCCGGCCGACCCGGTCGCCGCGCGGCCGCTGATGCGCGACGCGCTCGATGCGCTGATCCGCTTCCAGCTCAGGTCGTTGCCCGACGTGCTGCCGCCGTTCGACGAAGCGTTCCTGCGCCGCGAAATGGAGCTGCTGCCCGAATGGTTCGTCGGCCGCCACCTCGGCAAGCCCGTCACCGACGCGATGCGCGGCACGCTCGACCGCACGTTCGCGCTGCTGGTCGCGAGCGCCCATGCGCAGCCGCAGGGTTTCATGCTGCGCGACTTCATGCCGCGCAATCTGATGGTCTGCGAGCCGAACCCGGGCGTGCTCGACTTCCAGGACGCCGTCTACGGGCCGCTGACGTACGACGTCGTGTCGCTGCTGCGCGACGCGTTCGTCAGCTGGGACGAGGAGTTCGAGCTCGACTGCTTCGCGTACTACTGGGAAAAGGCGAAAAAGGCCGGCGTGCCGGTCGATCCCGATTTCGGCGAGTTCTACCGCCAGCTCGAATGGATTGGGCTGCAGCGCCATATCAAGATCCTCGGCCTGTTCGCGCGCATCAATTACCGCGACGGCAAGCCGCATTACCTGAACGACCTGCCGCGCTTCATCGCGTATGCACGCAAGGTTGCGCTGCGCTACCGCCCGCTCGTCCCGTTCGCGAAGCTGCTCGACGAGCTCGAGGGCAACGCGCCGGCCGACATCGGCTATACGTTCTGACCGCCCCCCCAGAGTCCTGATACCCGGCCGAACATGAGCACTACCCTGACCACGGCGATGATCTTCGCCGCCGGGCGCGGCGAACGAATGCGCCCGCTGACCGACACCCGCCCGAAACCGCTGCTCGAAGCCGGCGGCAAGCCGCTGATCGTGTGGCAGATCGAGGCGCTCGCGCGCGCGGGCATCGAGACGATCGTGATCAACCACGCGTGGCTCGGCGAGCAGATCGAGGCCGCGCTCGGCGACGGTTCGCGCTGGGGCGTGCGGCTCGCGTATTCGGCCGAAGGCGAAGCGCTGGAAACGGCGGGCGGCATCGCGCAGGCGCTGCCGCTCATCGAGCGCGACGGGCAGCCGGCCGTGTTCGCGGCGGTCGCGGGCGACGTGTACTGCGCATTCGACTACCGGACGCTCGCGGCCCGCGCGGCACGGATGGCCGCGCTCGACGCGCCCGCGATGCACCTCGTCATGGTGCCGAACCCGCCGTTCCATCCGGCCGGCGACTTCGTGCTCCGCGACGACGGACAGTTGTCGCTCACCGGTGCGCCGCGCGTCACGTTCGGCAGCATCGGCCTGTACGACACGCGGATGTTCCGCGACATCGAGCCCGGCGCGCACCGCGCACTGTCGCCGTACTTCAAGGCGACGATCGAAGCCGGCCGCGCGAGCGGCGAATTGTACGAAGGTATCTGGGAGAACGTTGGCACGCCGGCGCAACTGGGCGAACTCGACGCACGGCTGCGTACCGCGAAGTGACCGGCTGACGGGACGCCGGGCTGGTTGATCGCCTCGCTGGTTGGCCGGTCGGCTGGTTGGCTGACCGGCGAAGCGGGGGGATCGGCCGGGCTGATCAACAGGTCCGGCGCCGGCCGGCTCCCGGCCATCAGGCACGCCCCCTTTCCGCTGCGCGCCCCGCGTGCAGCGCCGCCGCTCACGCGGCCTCGGCCTCTTCGCCGCCTGCCGCCGCGCGCTGCTGCTGCAGCGCCCACATCTGTGCATACAGCCCGTCGGCGCGCACGAGCTCGTCGTGCGTGCCGCGTTCGACGATCCGGCCGTGATCCATCACGAGGATCTGCTGCGCGTGCACGACCGTCGACAGCCGGTGCGCGATCACGAGCGTCGTGCGGTGTCGCGCGATCTGGTCGAGCTCGTGCTGAATCGCGCGCTCCGAGCGCGAATCGAGCGCCGACGTCGCCTCGTCGAACAGCAGCACCGGCGGATCCTTCAACAGCGTGCGCGCGATCGCGACGCGCTGCTTCTCGCCGCCCGACAGCTTCAGCCCGCGCTCGCCGACCGGCGTGTCATAGCCCTTCGGCAAGCTCTCGATGAAATCGTGGATGTGTGCGGCGCGCGCGGCCGCGACCACCTCGTCGCGCGTCGCGGTCGGCCGGCCGTACGCGATGTTGTAATAGATCGAGTCGTTGAACAGCACGGTGTCCTGCGGCACGATCCCGATCGACGCGCGCAGCGAATCCTGCGTGACGTCGCGGATGTCCTGGCCGTCGATCCGGATCGCACCGCCCGCCTCGCGGTCGAGATCGTAGAAACGGAACAGCAGGCGCGACAGCGTCGATTTCCCCGAACCGCTGTGGCCGACCACCGCGGTCGTCGTGCCCGCATCGATCGTGAACGTCACGTCGTGCAGGATCTGCCGCGCCGGCTCGTACGCGAAGTTCACGTGCTCGAAGCGCACCTGCGCGCCGGCCACCGCGAGCGGCTGCGCATCGGGACGGTCGGCCACTTCCTTCGCGGCCGACAGCAGCCCGAACATCCGGTCCATGTCGGTCAGGCTCTGTTTCAGCTCGCGATACACGACGCCGAGGAAATTCAGCGGAATGTAGAGCTGCAGCATGAACGTGTTGATCAGCACGAGATCGCCGAGCGTCAGCTTGCCTGCGAGCACGCCCTGCGTCGCGCGCCACAGGATGAACACGAGCCCCGTGCCGATGATCGCCTGCTGGCCGAAGTTCAGCACCGACAGCGAGTTCTGCGAGCGGATCGCGGCCTTCCGGTAGCGCTTCAGGTTCTCGTCGTAGCGCTGCGCCTCCCACTCCTCGTTGCCGAAGTACTTCACCGTCTCGTAGTTGATCAGCGAATCGATCGCCCGCGAGTTCGCGCGCGAATCGAGTTCGTTCATCGTGCGGCGGAAGTGCGTGCGCCAGTTGGTGACCTTCACGGTGAACACGATGTACGTGACCAGCGCCGCGAACGTCACGTACGCGTAATAGGCCTCGTACTTGACGACGAAGAAGCCGAGCACGAGCCCGACCTCGACGAGCGTCGGCAGGATGCTGTACAGCGAATACGAAATGAGTTGCTGGATGCCGCGCGTGCCGCGCTCGATGTCGCGCGACATGCCGCCCGTCTGGCGTTCGAGATGGAACCGCAGCGACAGCCCGTGCAGGTGCCGGAACACCTGCAGCGCGAGCTGGCGCACCGCGCTCTCGGTGACCTTCGAGAACAGGATCTCGCGCAGCTCGGTGAACAGCGACGTCGACAGCCGCACGAGCGCATACGCGACGACCAGCAGCCCGACGCCGCCCGCGAGCACGATGCCGGCCGACTGCTCGGCACGACCGAGCGCGGTGATCTGCTGCACGTAGGACAGGTGGTCGACGATGCGCTTCATCACGACCGGCACGCCGAGGTTCGCGACCTTCGCGCCGATCAGGCAGGCGAGCGCGAGCGCGACGCGCCATTTGTAGGTGGTCAGGTACGGCAGCAGCGACCGGATGGTCTGCCAGTCGTTGCGGGGCCCGGTCGAAGCCGGCGCGGGCTCGCCGGAAGCAGGGAATCGGCGCATGGGGGAAGTCTCGGTGGCGGTGCACGACGCGTGTATCGACGGCCGGCTCGCGCGCTTTCTCGTACAATTTGCGAACGTTGTATTGTCGCAGAAGCCGCTTCGCGCCGCTGCCGGCGGCCTCGCCGGCCCGCCTGCGCGCGGCGGCCCATTTATTACAGGATGAAAGCCCCCGCCATGACCGATTCGACCCTCGAACTCCCGCAGAAGCAGCCCGCATTGCGCGTCGTCCCGCAACCGCACGACGCGAATGTCCACGGCGACGTGTTCGGCGGCTGGATCATGTCGCAGGTCGACATCGCCGGCTCGATCCCCGCGAGCCAGCGCGCGAACGGCCGTGTCGCGACGGTCGCGGTCAACTCGTTCGTGTTCAAGCAGCCGGTGTTCGTCGGCGACCTGCTGAGCTTCTACGCGACCATCACGCGTACCGGCAACACGTCGATCACGGTCGACGTCGAGGTGTACGCGCAGCGCATGCGCCTGATGGGCGAAATCGTGAAGGTCACCGAAGCGACGCTCACGTACGTCGCGACCGGCCCGGACCGCAAGCCGCGCCAACTGCCGCCGCTCTGACCGGCACGCGCCGCGACCGCGCGGCGCACCGTGTACGGCCGCGTCAGTGCGTGGCCGTCAGCCCGAACTCCCGCATCGCGGGCAGGAAATCGTGATTCAGCTTCGGCTTGCGCGACAGCTTGACCAGCACGTAGCGCTGGAACGGCGCGAGCTGCTGCCACTGCGCGAGCGCCGGCGCCGTCAGTCCGGCCAGCGCGCTCTGCTGCACGAGCGACTCCGGCACCGCGTCGACGGCGCGCCAGGTCGGCTGCTCGTCCGGCTGGAACCATGACGGTTCCAGATCCGCGTGCGTGCGCAGCATTTCGAACAGCGCGTGATCGAAGTTGGGCTCGATCGCGGTGTCGTCGTCGGCCGGAAAACGCGCGAGCAGCTTGCGGTCCTCGAGCGGCAGCAACTGCCACTGTTCGAGCGAGATCCGCAAACCGAAGCGGTCGAGATTGAAACGCACGATCATCGGGATGTACGTGAAGTTTTCCGACGAATCGTGTTCGAAGTTGAAGAGCAACGGAGCGTCGCTGAGTCCCATGGTCGTTACCTGACGTGGCGGATGCCGGCGCGGCCGGCCTGCCTGAGGTATTTTAGAACCTCTGCGCGCGGGCGGCGGCACGATTGTCGCCGGCCGTGCCTCGAATCAACGGGAGTGCTCGTGAATCCGACCCAATCCGATGGACTGCGCGACGACCTGCGCGACGAACCGCGCGGCGTGATCGAACTGTCCGTGCGGCGCACGCGCGGCGGCGCAGTCGAAACCGCGCACGACTACGTGGGCCAGGAATGGCCGGTCGCGCTCGTGTTCAACGGCATTTCGCACGCGGTGATGATGTGTACGCCGTGCGACCTCGAAGCGTTCGCGGTCGGCTTCGCGATCTCGGAAGGGATCGTCGCGCGCGGCAGCGACATCAAGGACATCGAGGTAATCCTGCACGCCGATGCGCCGCTGCCGCATGCGGAAGTGCACCTGGAGGTCGTCCAGCAGGTATTCGCCGCGCTGAAGGACCGGCGCCGCGCGCTCGCGGGGCGCACGGGCTGCGGCGTGTGCGGGATCGAAAGCATCGACCTGCTCGACCTCGCGCCCGAACGCGTGCCCGACACGGGCTTTCTCGCGCGCCTCGCTCCCGACGCGCTCGCGCACGCGGCGCACGGGCTGCCGGCGCACCAGGCGCTCACGAAGCTGACCGGCGGCCTGCACGCGGCCGCGTGGTGCGACGCAACAGGCGCGATCCGGACGGCATTCGAGGATGTCGGCCGCCACAACGCGCTCGACAAGCTGATCGGCTCGCTCGTGCTGGCGCGCGCCGACACGACCGACGGCTTCGTGTTCCTGTCGAGCCGCGCGAGCTACGAGCTCGTGCGCAAGGCCGCGCGCGTCGGCATCCCGCTGGTCGCGACTATCTCCGCGCCGTCGTCGCTCGCGATCGAGATCGCGAAGGCGGCCGGCTTGCGGCTCGTCAGCTTCTGCCGCGAAACCGGCCACGTCGACTACGGCACGGCCTGACCGCCATCGCGGGATCGCGCCGGCGGTCACACGTCGGCGCGCCCTGCTCCGTCAGTCGAACTGACGAAAATCCGGCTTGCGCTTCTCGAAGAACGCCGTCATCGCCTCGCGCGCTTCCGGCGCACGCAGCATCGCGGAGAAATGGCCGGCTTCCTCGGCCATCCGCGCGGACGTCGCGACACCGCCCGAGTCCTTCAGCAGCGCCTTCGTCACGCGCAGCGACGACGCCGGCAGCGCCGCAAGCTTGGCCGCCTGCTTCGCCGCGAACGCGTCGAGCTCGGCAGCCGGCAGCACGCGGTTGACGATGCCGATCCGGTGCGCTTCCAGCGCGTCGAACGCTTCGCCGAGCAACAGCTTCTCGGCGGCGACCTGATGGCCGGCCAGGCGCGGCAGCAGCACGCTCGACGCGGCTTCCGGGCACAGCCCGAGCTGCGCGAACGGCAGCGAGAACGTCGCGGTGTCCGCCGCGTAGACCAGATCGCAGTGCAGCAGCATCGTCACGCCGACGCCGACCGCAATGCCCGGCACCGCGGCCACGATCGGCTTGCTCGCGCTGCTGATCCGCGCGAGAAACTGGAATACCGGCGCGGTGTCGTCCTTCGGCGGCGCCTTCAGGAAATCCTCGAGATCGTTCCCTGCGCTGAAATTGCCGTCGCTGCCGCGCAGCAGGATCACGCGGATCGCCTTGTCTTCCTGCGCGTCGGCGAGCGCGTCGGCCATCGTCTGGTACATCGCCGCCGTCAGCGCGTTCTTCTTCGCCGGGCGCACGATCGTGATCGTCATCACGCCTTCGGCGCGTTCCACTTGAATTTCGGCCACAACCGTCTCCTTTGACTTTCCTCTATCGGAATGAAAAAACGGTGCGCGAGCTCGTGGCCCGCGCACCGTCGTCGTCTTTCGTCGCGTCCCGCTTACAGGCGTTCGATGATGCCCGCGGCGCCCATGCCGGTGCCGACGCACATCGTGACCATCCCGTACTTCAGGTTGCGGCGGCGCAGGCCGTGCACGACAGTCGCCGCGCGGATCGCGCCGGTCGCGCCGAGCGGGTGGCCGAGTGCGATCGCGCCGCCCAGCGGGTTGACCTTCGACGGATCGAGGCCGAGATCGCGCATCACAGCCAGCGATTGCGCGGCGAACGCCTCGTTCAGTTCGATCCAGTCGAGATCGTCCTGCTTCAGGCCGGCAGCCTTCAGCGCGGCCGGAATCGCTTCCTTCGGGCCGATGCCCATGATTTCCGGCGGCACGCCGCGCACCGCGAAGCTCACGAAGCGCGCGAGCGGCGTCAGGTTGAATTCCTTCAGCACCTTCTCCGACACGACGAGCAGCGCGCCCGCGCCGTCCGACGTCTGCGAGCTGTTGCCGGCCGTGACCGAGCCCTTGTTCGCGAACACCGTGCGCAGCTTCGCGAGGCCTTCGATCGACGTATCCGCGCGCGGACCCTCGTCGAGCTTGATCTCGCGCGTCTTCACGTCGACTTCGCCGGTCGCGAGGTTCGGGAAACGCTCGCTGATCGTGTACGCGGCGATCTCGTCGTTGAATTCGCCGGCCTGCTGCGCCGCGAGTGCCTTGCGGTGCGACTCGACCGAGAACGCGTCCTGGTCTTCGCGGCTCACCTTCCACTGCTCGGCGACGCGCTCGGCGGTCAGGCCCATCCCGTACGCGATGCCGAAGTCTTCATTGCGGTCGAAGATGTGCGGCGACATCGACGGCTTGTTGCCCATCATCGGCACCATGCTCATCGATTCGCAGCCGCCCGCGAAGATCGCGTCCGATTCGCCGACGCGAATCCGGTCGGCCGCCATCGCGAGCGCGGTGATGCCCGACGCGCAGAAGCGGTTGACCGTCACGCCGCCGACCGTCTGCGGCAGGCCCGCGAGCAGCGCGCCCATGCGCGCGACGTTCAGGCCCTGCTCGGCTTCCGGAATCGCGCAGCCGATGATCGCGTCCTCGATCAGCTTCGTGTCGAAGCCGGGCACCTGCGCGACCGCCGACTTGATCGCGTGGACCAGCAGCTCGTCCGGGCGCGTGTTCTTGAAGACACCGCGCGGGGCCTTGCCGATCGGCGTGCGGCTGGCGGCGACGATGTATGCGTCTTGCAATTGTTTGCTCATTTGAGACTCCTTGCCTTATCCGCTCGCTCAGTTACGCACCGGCTTGCCGGTCTGCAACATGCCCATGATCCGTTCCTGCGTCTTCTGCGTGCCGAGCAGCTCGACGAACGCGCGGCGCTCCAGCGCGAGCAGCCACTGCTCGTCGACGAGGCTGCCGGCTTCGACGTCGCCGCCGCACACGGCTTCGGCGATGCGGCTCGCGATCAGGTAGTCGTGGTCGCTGATGAAGCGGCCGTCACGCATGTTGACGAGCGATGCCTTGATCGTCGCGATCGCCGAACGGCCTGCCACCGGCACGTCCTTCGCGCGCAGCGGTGCGCGATAGCCGGTGGCGGCCAGCGCACGCGCTTCCTTCTTCGCGGTGTCGAGCAGTTCGAACACGTTGAAGATGATCGTGTCGGACGGCTTCACATAGCCCATCGCACGCGCATCGTGCGCGGACGCCGAGACCTTCGCCATCGCCGCGTTCTCGAACGACTTCGTGACGAACTTCAGGATGTCGGTGGTCGCGTTCGCGGCCGTTGCGGCATCCGCCGCGCGCAGCGCCGCTTCCTTCAGGCCGCCGCCTGCCGGCACGAGGCCGACGCCCACTTCGACGAGACCGATGTAGCTCTCGACGTGCACGACACGCTTCGCGCTGTGCAGCATCAGCTCGCACCCGCCGCCGAGCGCGATGCCCGACACGGCTGCGACGACCGGCACGTTCGCGTACTTCACGCGCAGCATGCCTTCCTGGAACTTCTTCACGAACGGCTCGATGCCCTTCGCGCCGCCCATCATGAACGCGGGCATCGCCTCCTCGAGGTTCGCGCCGGCCGAGAACGGGCCGCCCGGCGTGCCGAGCTTCAGCGACGTCGGCTGCCAGATCACCACGCCCTTGTAGTCCTTCTCCGCGAGTTCGATCGCCTGCACGAGGCCGTCGATCACGCTCGGTCCGATCGTGTTCATCTTCGACTTGAACGACACGATCACGACGTCGTCCTCGCCGGCACGGTCGTCGACCCATGCGCGCACGGCATCGGTCTCGAACAGCGTCTTGCCGTACGTCTTCGGATCGGCACCGGCTTCGCCGAGCAGCGGCGCGCGGAATACCTGCTTGTCGTAGACCGCGAGGTCCGAACGCGGCACGAAGCGCTTCGCAGCCGGCGCCCACGAGCCTTCGGCGGTGTGCACGCCGCCCTTCTCGGCGACCGGGCCTTCGAGCACCCACGACGGCAGCGGCACGTTTGCCAGCGCCTTGCCGGCCGCGATGTCTTCCTGCACCCACTCGGCGACCTGCTTCCAGCCGGCGGCCTGCCAGCCTTCGAACGGGCCTTCGTTCCAGCCGAAGCCCCAGCGGATCGCGAGGTCGACGTCGCGCGCGTTGTCGGCGATCGACTCGAGATGCACGCCGATGTAGTGGAACACGTCGCGGAAGATCGACCACAGGAACTGCGCGTGCGGATGGTCCGTCTCGCGCAGCAGCTTCAGGCGCTCCGCCGGCGGACGCTTCAGGATGCGGCCGACCGTCTCGTCAGCCTTCGCGCCCGAATCGACGTAGGTGCCCGTCTTCGCGTCGAGCACCTTGATCGCCTTGCCTTCCTTCTTGTAGAAACCGCCGCCCGTCTTCTGGCCGAGCGCGCCCTGCTTCACCAGTTCGGCGAGCACGGCAGGCGTCTGGTAGACCGGGAAGAACGGATCGTCGGCGAGGTTGTCCTGCATCGTCTTGATCACGTGCGCCATCGTGTCGAGGCCGACCACGTCCGCGGTGCGGAACGTCGCCGACTTCGCGCGGCCGAGGCGGCTGCCGGTCAGGTCGTCGACTTCGTCGAAGCGCAGGCCGAACTTCGCGGCCTCGGTGATCACCGCGAGGATCGAGAAGATGCCGACGCGGTTCGCGATGAAGTTCGGCGTGTCCTTCGCGCGCACGACGCCCTTGCCGACGATGCTCGTCAGGAACGTCTCGAGCTGGTCGAGGATCTCCGGACGCGTATGCGCGGTCGGGATCAGTTCGACGAGGTGCATGTAGCGCGGCGGGTTGAAGAAGTGCACGCCGCAGAAGCGCGACTTCAGCTCGTCCGAGAAACCTTCGGACAGCTTCGTGATCGACAGGCCCGACGTGTTGGTCGCGAAAATCGCGTTCGGCGCGATGTGCGGCGCGACCTTCTTGTACAGGTCGTGCTTCCAGTCCATCCGCTCGGCGATCGCCTCGATCACGACGTCGCATTCGGCCAGCTTCGCGATGTCGTCTTCGTAGTTCGCTGCCTCGAGGTACTTCGCGTCGTCCTTCACGCCGAACGGCGCGGGCGACAGCTTCTTCAGGTTCTCGATCGCCTTCAGCGCGATCGCGTTTTTCGGGCCTTCCTTGGCCGGCAGGTCGAACAGCAGCACCGGCACGCGCGCGTTGATGAGGTGCGCGGCGATCTGCGCGCCCATCACGCCGGCGCCCAGCACGGCGACCTTGCGAATCAGGAAATTGCTCACGGGATGTCTCCGGATAGTGTCGTGCAGCGCGGGTTGTGGGGGCTGCACGGCGAAGTGAGTACCAGGAACCGTTGCGTTCGGGCGGCGCGCGGCGCGCACCGCCCGGACTCGCGTCAGAACAGCGATTCGTCGACTTCCATCAGCGTCTTCGAACCGGCGCGCGCGGCGCGGATCGTCGACGCCGTTTCGGGCAGCAGGCGCGCGAAGTAGAAGCGAGCGGTGGCGAGCTTCGACTTGTAGAACGGGTCGCCCGACGCTTCGTTGTCGAGGGCGAGGCGTGCCATGCGCGCCCAGAAGTACGAGAACACCAGGTGGCCGACGGTACGCAGGTACGGCACGGCGGCAGCACCGACTTCGTCGGGGTTCTGCATCGCCTTCATGCCGATTTCCATCGTCAGCTTCTGCACCTTTTCACCGATGTCGGCGAGCGGATTGATGAACTCGGCCATTTCCGGCTTCACGCCTTCGGCTTCCGCGAATTCCGTCACGAGCTTGCCGAACTTCTTCAGCTTCGCGCCCATGTCGCCGAGCACCTTGCGGCCCAGCAGGTCGAGCGACTGGATCGAGTTCGTGCCTTCGTAGATCATGTTGATCCGCGCGTCGCGCACGTACTGCTCCATGCCCCACTCGGAGATGAAGCCGTGGCCGCCGTAGATCTGCATCGCGTGGTTCGTGCACTCGAACGCGTTGTCGGTCAGGAACGCCTTGATGATCGGCGTGAGCAGCGCGACGAGGTCGGCCGCTTCCTTGCGCACGGCTTCGTCGGCATGCGACAGCTCCTTGTCGATCTGCAGCGCGGACCAGTACGTGAACGCACGCGCACCTTCCGCGTAGGCCTTCTGCGTGAGCAGCATGCGGCGCACGTCCGGATGCACGATGATCGGGTCGGCCGGCTTGTCCGGTGCCTTCGGGCCCGTCAGCGAGCGCATCTGCAGGCGATCCTTCGCATACGCGAGCGAGTTCTGGTACGCGACTTCCGTGAGGCCGAGACCTTGCGCGCCCACGCCGAGACGGGCCGCGTTCATCATCACGAACATCGCGTTCAAGCCCTTGTTCGGCTCGCCGACCATCCAGCCCTTCGCGTTGTCGAGGTTCATCACGCACGTCGAGTTGCCGTGGATGCCCATCTTGTGCTCGATCGAGCCGCACTTGATGCCGTTGCGCTCGCCCGGCGCGCCCGCTGCGTCGGGAATGAACTTCGGCACGATGAACAGCGAGATCCCCTTCGTGCCCTGCGGCGCGTCCGGCAGGCGCGCGAGCACGAGGTGGATGATGTTCTCGGCCATGTCGTGCTCGCCGCTCGAGATGAAGATCTTCGTGCCGCTGATCGAGTACGAGCCGTCGCCGTTCGGTTCGGCCTTGGTGCGCAGGATGCCGAGGTCGGTGCCGCAATGCGGCTCGGTCAGGCACATCGTGCCGGTCCATTCGCCGGTCACGAGCTTCGGCAGGTAGGCCTTCTGCAGTTCCGGCGCGCCGTGCGCGTGCAGGCATTCGTACGCGCCGTGCGACAGGCCCGGATACATCGTCCAGGCCTGGTTCGCCGAGTTCATCATTTCATAGAGCGCGTTGTTCACGAACGCGGGCAGGCCCTGGCCGCCGTAGTCCGGATCGCAGCCGAGCGCCGGCCAGCCGGCCTCGACGTATTGCTGGTAGGCCTCCTTGAAGCCGGTCGGGGTCTTCACGACGCCGTCGCCTTCATACGTGCAGCCTTCGCGGTCGCCGACCTGGTTCAGCGGGAACAGTACCTCGGAGCAGAACTTGCCCGCTTCCTCGAGGACCTGGTTGATCGTGTCGGCGTCGAGGTCCGCATGCTTGGGCATTTGCTTGACTTCGGCTTCGACGTTCAGAAGCTCGTGCAACACGAATTGCATGTCGCGCAGCGGCGCGGCGTACTGTCCCATGACTCTCTCCAAAGGTGGGCAAAACGGCTCGAGCTCCAGGCGGGCGGGTCACGCGCCGCTAACGGCTCTCGCTCTGATACGAAACAATCGTCTTTTCCAGCGCGGCCCACGTGAGGCGCACGGCGTCCGGCGAATGCAGGAAGCGTGCGTCGTGATGCAGGCCGAGCGTGAAGCTGTACAACTCGAAGAGCATCAGGTCCGGATCGGTATCCGCACGCAGATGGCCTTCTTCCTTCGCCTGCGAAATGGCACGCAGCATCGCGGCACGCCAGGCCGTCACGCTCGCGATCAACTGCTCGCGCACGGGGCTGTCAGGCCGATCGTCGTACTCGACCGCACCGCTGATGTAGATGCATCCCGTCGTCACCTCCTGGATGCGCTTCTCCGTCCAGCGGGCCAGCATCGCCCGAAGGCGCGGCAAGCCTCGCGGTTCGCGCAGGCTCGGAAAGAACACCTCGTTTTCGAAACGATGGTGATACTCGCGGACGACCTCGACCTGCAGGTCTTCACGCGATCCGAAGTGCGCGAACACACCGCTCTTGCTCATCTGCATGCGCTCGGCCAGCAGGCCGATCGTCAGCCCCTCCAGCCCGTCACGGCTGGCGAGGTCCAAAGCAGCTTCAAGTATCGCGGCACGCGTCTGTTCGCCTTTTCGCATAGCTATTTCTGTAACCGTTCGGGGGTTCGAATAAAATCGAACGGCCGTACTATTATTGAGTGCGGCCGCTCGCGAAACAAGGAAATTATTAGAAACCGGTGTCTAACCGAGCCGCTATTTTGCGCGATTCCGGCGGGACCGGAGCGGCTTTTCCGCACGAACGTGCGGACAGATATTTTGAAGCGAATGCTTAGTCTGCGTCAGTCGTAACCGCCGACCGTCAGCGCCTTCATCACGAGACGATACGTGGTGTACGCAAGCCAGTTCAGCAGCCGCTCGACGCGCGGGCGCGCGGCGAAGCGCGCGGGGTCGATCTCCCGGCCGTCGGCGAACGCGGCCGCGATCGCGTCGCGCAGTTCGTTCGTGACTGCATCGTAGCGCACCAGCACGACGTTCGCTTCATTGTTCAGCATCAGGCTCAGCGCGTCCAGGTTCGACGAGCCGACCGTCGCCCAGTTGTCGTCGATCACCGCGACCTTGCCGTGCAGCATCGTCTTGTCGTATTCGGCGACGCGCACGCCCGCGCGCAGCAGCGCGTGATAGAGGAACGGCACGGCCGTATCGAGCGCCGCGAACTCCTTGCGGCCGATCAGGATCCGCACGTCGACGCCGCGCCGTGCCGCGCCCGTCAGCGCACGGCGCAGCTTGCGGCCCGGCATGAAGTACGGATTCGCGAGCAGGATCCGCTGGCGCGCCTGGCCGATCGCGGCGAGATAGGCCTTCTCGATCGCGCGGCGGTTCACGACGTTGTCGCGCGCGACGAACGCGACGCTCGGCTCCGTCACGACCCTGAGCGCACCGGCCTTGATCCACCGGTGGCTGCGCATCCAGCGCCGGAACATGTCGGGGAACGCTTCGCCGCCGTGCAGCCCGGCCGCGTACTGCGCGTACGGCTTGTGGCCGAACTGGATCCGGTGCCACTGCAGTTCGAACGCGGCGCGCACGTCGGACACCGCGGGCCCCGCCATCTCGACCGCGAAATCCCAGCGCGGAAACGGCAGCGTCGTGCCGTTCTGCGCATAGTCGTCGACGATGTTGATGCCGCCGCAGAACGCGGCCGCATGATCGATCACCGCGAGCTTGCGGTGCGTGCGCGAGAAGCCGAAGCGGCCGAACAGGAAGCGGTTGTAGATGCAATGCTCGACGCCGGCCTCGGCCCAGGTGTCGAACAGCGGCAGGCGCGCGGTGCCGATGCCGTCGGTGATCACGCGCACGCGCACGCCGCGCCGCGCCGCACGGATCAGCGCGTCCGACACCGGCCGCCCCGCCGCGTCGTCGCAGAAGATGTAGGTTTCGAGCATCACCTGCTCGCGGGCGGCGTCGATCCGCTCGATCAGCGCCTGGAAGAATTCGCCGCCGGTTTCGCACAGCCGCACCGTATTGCCGGCCGTGAACGCGAGCCGCGATGCGGAACCGCGTTCCTGCAGGAACATCTGCCGCAATTGCGCGAAGCGCTTGCGGGCCTCCGCCGTCATGCGGACGAGCCGTGCGGCGCGCGCGACAGGGCCACGCGCGCGGGCAGTTGCAGGATCGCCTCCGCATTCGACGGCGAGAAGCAGCGCGCGGCCGCCTCGCGGAACGGCAGCCACGCATGGTCGACGTGTTCGCGCGGCGACAACGTCACGTCGACGCGACGCGGCACGCACAGGCCGAACCAGTGCTCGACGTTGCGCGTGACGCCCGGTGCATAGCGATGCAGGTATTGCGGATAGATCGTGTATTCGATCCGGTGGCGCCAGTCGACGAGCGCGCTGGCCGGCACGTCGGGCGTGCCGACGGCGATGCCGGTTTCCTCGGCCACTTCGCGCGCGGCCGTCACGGCGAGCGGCTCGTCGAGCGCGTCTTTCGAGCCGGTGACCGATTGCCAGAAATCGGGCTGGTCGGCACGCTTGATCACGAGTACATCGAGGTCGGGCGTGTAGATCACGACAAGAACGGATTCGGGGATTTTCGGCGGCTTCGTCATCGTTGTTTCATGCGGCACAGGGCCGTGCGTCGGGCATGTGCCCCGAACGTGCGGCAAGTGCTGCGACTGTACCGCAAAAAATGAAAAAGGCGCATCGCTGCGCCTTTTTCGTAGGTGTCGTGTGCGCGCGACCGCACACACGACCGGGTACCGAACGCGTTACGCCTTCGGCTGCTCCGGCTGACGCAGACGGATGTGCAGTTCGCGCAGCTGGCGCTCGTCGACCGGGCTCGGCGCTTGCGTGAGCAGATCCTGCGCACGCTGCGTCTTCGGGAACGCGATCACGTCGCGGATCGAATCGGCGCCGGCCATCATCGTGACGATGCGGTCGAGACCGAATGCGATACCGCCGTGCGGCGGCGCGCCGTACTGCAGCGCGTCCAGCAGGAAGCCGAACTTCAGCTGCGCTTCTTCCGCGCCGATCTTCAGCGCACGGAACACCTTGCTCTGCACTTCCTCGCGGTGGATACGCACCGAGCCGCCGCCGATTTCCCAGCCGTTCAGCACCATGTCGTAGGCCTTCGCGAGGCAGCGGCCCGGGTCGGTCTCGAGGTACTCGAGGTGCTCGTCCTTCGGGCTCGTGAACGGGTGGTGCGCAGCCACGTAGCGCGCATCTTCGTCGTCGTATTCGAACATCGGGAAGTCGACGACCCACAGCGGCTTCCAGCCGGCCTGGACGAGGCCGTTCGCCTTGCCGAATTCCGAATGGCCGATCTTCAGGCGCAGTGCGCCGAGGCTGTCGTTGACGACCTTCGCGCGGTCGGCCGCGAAGAAGATGATGTCGCCGTCTTCAGCGCCGGTGCGCTCGAGGATCGCCGCGATCGACGCGTCGTGCAGGTTCTTGACGATCGGGCTTTGCAGGCCGTCGCGGCCCTTCGCCTTCTCGTTGACCTTGATCCAGGCGAGGCCCTTCGCGCCGTAGATGCGCACGAATTCCGTGTAGCCGTCGATGTCGCCGCGCGACAGTTCGCTGCCCTTCGGCACGCGCAGCGCCGCGACACGGCCGTCCTTCGCGTTGGCCGGCGTGCTGAACACCTTGAAGTCGACGTCCTTCATCGCGTCGGTCAGCTCGGTGAATTCGAGCTGCACGCGCAGGTCCGGCTTGTCCGAACCGAAACGCGCCATCGCTTCCGAGTACGGCATCACCGGGAATTTGGCGTCGAGCTCGACGTCGATCGTCGTCTTGAAGATGTGACGGATCATGTCTTCGAACAGGTCACGGATTTCCTGCTCGCCGAGGAACGACGTTTCGCAGTCGATCTGCGTGAATTCCGGCTGGCGGTCGGCGCGGAGGTCCTCGTCGCGGAAGCACTTGGTGATCTGGTAGTAACGGTCGAAGTTCGCGACCATCAGCAGCTGCTTGAACAGCTGCGGCGACTGCGGCAGCGCGAAGAACTGGCCCGCGTTCACGCGCGACGGCACGAGGTAGTCGCGCGCGCCTTCCGGCGTGCTCTTCGTCAGCATCGGCGTTTCGATGTCGATGAAGCCCTGCTCGTCGAGGTACTTGCGTGCCTCGATCGCGACGCGGTAGCGCAGGCGCAGGTTGTGCTGCATCTGCGGGCGGCGCAGGTCGAGCACGCGGTGCGTGAGGCGCGTCGTTTCCGACAGGTTGTCGTCGTCGAGCTGGAACGGCGGCGTGACCGACGCGTTCAGCACGTTCAGTTCGTGGCACAGCACTTCGATCTTGCCGCTCTTCAGGCCGGCGTTGACCGTGCCTTCCGGACGGTTGCGCACGAGGCCCTTGATCTGCACGCAGAACTCGTTGCGCACGCCTTCGGCGGTCGCGAACATCTCCGCGCGATCCGGGTCGCATACCACCTGCACGAGGCCTTCACGATCGCGCAGGTCGATGAAGATCACACCGCCGTGATCGCGGCGGCGCTGCACCCAGCCGCACAGCGACACGGTTTGGCCCAGCAGGTGTTCGGTCACGAGACCGCAGTATTCAGTACGCATCGACATGATGTTTGCTTTCGTTCGGTTTGATCAACGGGCGCCGCAACGCGCGGCCCGGGCGATGATTCTTTACTTACAGCGGCGGCTCGACGGGGCGGCGGGCGGGCGCCGGAGCCGGCGCCGGAGGCGCCACGACGCCCATCGAGACGATGTACTTGAGCGCGGCATCGACCGACATGTCGAGTTCGATGACTTCGCTCTTGGGCAGCATCAGGAAGAAGCCCGACGTCGGGTTCGGCGTCGTGGGCACGTACACGCTCACGTACTCTTCCGTCAGATGGTTGACCACGTCGCCGCCGGGCGTGCCGGTCAGAAACGCGATCGTATACGAGCCGCGGCGCGGGTATTCGATCAGCAGCGCCTTGCGGAACGCGTTGCCGCTGCTGGACAGCAGCGTGTCCGACACCTGCTTGACGCTCGTGTAGATCGGCCCGACGACCGGGATGTGACGCACGACCGCGTTCCACCACGTGACGAGCTTCTGGCCGATGAAGTTCTGCGTGGCCAGCCCGACGACGAAGATGAACGCGAGCGTCAGCACCGCGCCGATCCCCGGCAGATGGAAGCCGAGCATCCGCTCGGGCTGCCACGATTCGGGCAGCAGGAGCAGCGTCTGGTCCATCGTGCCGATGATGAGGCCGAGCACCCACAGCGTGATCGCGAGCGGGACGAGAACCAGCAAGCCGGTCAGGAACACCGTTTTCAGGGTCGTCTTTTTCATCATCTGCCGTCAATGAACCGCGCTGGAAGCGCGGGTTGGTCGCGGCCCGGCCGGGCCGCGACGGTCAACTGCTGGCGGCGGGCGTGGCGGCCGGTGCCGGCGCTGCGCTCGTCGTCGTGCTGGCGGAAGGGCTTGCCGCCGCCGGTGCGGCTGCAGCGGGCGCGGCTTCCGCCGCTGCGGCCGGCGCCGCGTCGCCCGACGCCGTCGCCGGTGCGCTGGTGCCGCCCGAGCCGCCGCGGAAATCGGTGACATACCACCCCGAGCCCTTCAGCTGGAAACCGGCGGCGGTGACCTGCTTGCGAAAAGCATCCTTCCCGCATTCAGGGCATTGCGACAGCGGCGCGTCGCTCATCTTCTGGAGCACGTCCTTCGCGAAACCGCACGCTTCGCATCGATAGGCGTAGATCGGCATGATATTTTTTCCCGCAGAAACTGGAAACGGCTTGCAAAACCTTGAATTATATCCGAAACCCCGGCGCGCTCCGGCAATCGCTGCGATGCCCGGGCCTCAGCGGCGGCGCCACGTGAGCCAGCGCTCGTGTCCTTCGAACACGGCCAGCGAATCGGTCACGGGCAAATCCTCGATCAATTCGAAGTGCGGCGCGAGCAGCGCATCGAGTTCCGCACGCTCGATTCCGAACGGCGGCCCCTTCGGTTTCGCCGTCACGAAGAAATAGCCGGCCAGCAATCCGTCCGCGGGCAGCAGTTCGGCCATCCGTGCCGCGTAGCCTGCGCGCATGGCCGGCGGCAGCGCGCACAGGAACGCGCGCTCGTACACCCACTGCACGTCGAACGGCGGCCGGTACGTAAAGAAATCGGCCTGCTCGACGACGTCAGCATGCGCACCGAGCTGCGCCTTCGCGGCAGCCACCGCCTGCGCGGCGAAATCGATCGCGCGCACGGGCCAGCCGGCCTGCGCGAGCCACCCGGCCTCCTGCGCACTGCCGCAGCCGGGAATCAGCACCGTGCACGGCTCGAGCCGGTGCGCGAACCCGCGAAAGCCGTCGGGCACGCCGCCGAATTCCCACGGCGTCATGCCGCGCTCGAAGCGCTCGTCCCAGAATGACGCGTTGCCGGGGTCGCGCGTCGCGAAATCGGCGGCCGTCGGTGCGGCCGGGTGCTTCGGATCGGACATCGCCATGCTCCTTCGGTCAGGCGCCGTACGCGAGCGCGAGCAGCACGCGCGCCACGAGCGCCCCGACACCGACCGACAGGCCGAAGATCAGCAGCGCCTGCATCAGCCGGTTCGTACGTTTCTGCTCGACGAGGATCTGGCGCATCAGGTCCTCGCTCGCGGCGCGCGGCGCGTCATGGCGCGCCGCCATCGCGTGATGGATCAGGCGCGGCAGTTGCGGCAGCGTCTTGCTCCATTGCGGCGCTTCGACCTTGAAGCGCTCGTACCAGCCGCGCAGGCCGATCTGCTCGGTCATCCAGCGCTCGAGGTACGGCTTCGCGGTCTTCCACAGGTCGAGTTCGGGGTCGAGCGAACGGCCAAGCCCCTCGACGTTCAGCATCGTCTTCTGCAGCAGCACGAGCTGCGGCTGGATCTCGACGTTGAAGCGGCGCGACGTCGAGAACAGGCGCATCAGCACCTGGCCGAGCGAGATGTCCTTCAGCGCGCGGTCGAAATACGGCTCGCACACCGCGCGAATCGCGCTTTCGAGTTCCTCGACGCGCGTCTCGGGCGGCACCCAGCCCGATTCGAGGTGCAGCGTCGCGACGCGGTGATAGTCGCGCTTGAAGAACGCGAGGAAGTTCTGCGCGAGGTAGTTCTTGTCGAAATCGGACAGCGCGCCGACGATCCCGAAATCGAGCGCGATATAGCGCCCGAACGTGCTGGGGTCGAGGCTCACCTGGATGTTGCCGGGGTGCATGTCCGCATGGAAGAAACCATCGCGGAACACCTGCGTGAAGAAGATCTCGACACCCTCGCGCGCGAGCTTCTTGATGTCGACGCCGGCCGAGCGCAGCGTCTCGACCTGGCTGATCGGCACGCCCGTCATGCGCTCCATCACGAGCACCTGCGACGTCGAGAAATCCCAGAACATCTCGGGCACGAGCAGCAGGTCGAGGCCCGCGAAATTGCGGCGCAGCTGGCTGCCGTTCGCGGCCTCGCGCATCAGGTCGAGCTCGTCGTGCAGGTACTTGTCGAACTCGGCGACGACCTCGCGCGGCTTCAGGCGGCGGCCGTCGGCCCACATGCGCTCCGTCCAGATGGCGATGTCGCGCATCAGCGCGAGATCCGAATCGATCACGGACAGCATGTTCGGGCGCAGCACCTTCACCGCGACGGCCTTGCCCGCGTGTACGCCCTGCTTCAGCTTCGCGAAATGCACCTGTGCGATCGACGCGCTCGCGATCGGCTCTCGCTCGAATTCGTCGAACAGCTCGTCGACCGGCGCCCCGAGCGACTTCTCGATGATCGAGATCGCGACGGCCGAATCGAACGGCGGCACCTGGTCCTGCAGCTTCGCGAGTTCGTTTGCGAAATCGACCGACAGCAGGTCGCGGCGCGTCGACAGCACCTGGCCGAACTTCACGAAGATCGGGCCGAGGCTTTCGAGCGCGTGACGCAGCCGCACGGCGGGCGGATCGGAATAGCGGCGGCCGATCGTCGTGATCCGCAACAGCAGCTTCACGCGCCGGTCGTCGATCCGGGACAGCATCACTTCGTCGAGACCAAAGCGGATGACGGTGTAGACAATCTTGATGAAACGGAAAATGCGCATGCCCTGCGGCCCTCAGTGCGCGCCGCGCGGGCCTGGGCCCGTGCGCGCGCCGATTTTTTGTTCGAGTCGCTCGACCCGCTTTTCGACCCGCGCGAGCGCATCGCGTGCGCGCGCCAGTTCGGCGTCGAAGCCGCCGAGCGACGCGCGCCGGACGACTTGCGGGTTCTCGTCGAGCCAGTATTCGGCGACGGAATCGAGCACGTTGCGGCCGGTGCGTCGCGCGCGGGCACCGGCGTCGCGCACGACCGTCGCGATCCGGTATGCCGCAGCGTCGCCGACCAGCTTCGCGAGATCTTCTTCAGGTTCCCAGCGCAGATGCTCGGCCAGCTTCGCGATCTGCGTCGCGAACTCCGCGTCGCCCTCGATCTTCACATGCTTCATCACGGCCGCCTGGCCGCCCTGCAGGAACGCGGCGACGGTATCGCCCGCGAGCGCGATCGACACGTCGACCTGCTGCGCATCGTGCGCGTCGACGGCCGACAGATAGCCGTCGGGCTGCACCAGCAGCGTGAGCGTGACGGGGGGCACGTCGATCCGGGCAGTCTTGCCCGCATAGGGAATCAGGCGGTCGCGCGCCCATGATTCGCGCGCGAGCAGGTGATTGACGGCAGCGGCAAAAGGCTTGGCGGCAAAGGTCATCGGGCTGGGAAAGAAAAAACCCGCGCAGGCCGGGCGCCCACGCGGGTTTCTATTGTAACGTCGGATCGTCGGCAGACCGTGCCTGACCGTACACCCGGGCGGCAAGCGGTCGCAGTGCGGCGGCCGTCGCCCGGGTGCCGGCGGCGCGGGCCGCCGGTCACGCTCAGTGCGTGTTGATCTGCTGGATACCCGCGAGCAACCAGCCCTGGCTGCCCGACTTCGACAGGTTCCACACCTCGTCGAACGGTGCGGCCGACGCGCTCGCCGATTCGCGGATCAGGCCATGGAAGCGCACGCTCGCCGACTGCTCGATGCCGCGATCCTCGATGGCGACCAGTTCCGCGTCGAGCTGCACGACGTCGGTCTGGTTCGCCTCGTTGCCGCGCGAATCGAGGTCGATCTTGATCTCGGCGAACATTTCGGGCGTCGTGAACTCGCGGATGTCGGCCAGGTTGCCCTGGTCCCACGCCGCCTGCAGGCGCACGAAGTAGACCTTCGCGCTGCGCAGGAACGCCTCGGAGTCGAAGCCGGCCGGCACCTGGAGCGGTGCCGCCGCAGCCGCTGCCGCGCCGGCTGCCGCCGCGCCGCCGCCGAACACGCCCTGCGCTTCGTTCGCATAGCTGCTGCCGCTGCCGGCGTAGTTGCTGCCGGCATTGCCTTGCTGGAACGACGGGCTTTGCGAGTAGCCGCCCGACGACGATGCCGAACCACCGACCGAGTACGCCGGCTCCTGCGGGCGACGGCGGTTCATGAACTTGCGGACCAGCCAGATGCCGACCATCGCGAGGAGTGCGATCACGATGACGTTCGCCATCATGCTCGCGAACGCGCCGCCGAGGCCGAAGTGCGACAGCAGCGCCGCGATGCCGAGACCGGCCGCGAGGCCGGCGATCGGCCCGAGCCAGCGCGAGCGGTTGGGCTGCGCGGCCGGCGCGGGCGCGGCCGGGTTCGCACGCTGCGCCTGCGACGGCGCGGCCTGCTGCATCGGCTGCTGCGCGGGCGGCGTGGCCTGGCGCTGCGTGACGGTGGAATTCTGCCGGCCGATGCTGCGCCCGCCGCCCATGCGCTTGGCTTCAGCGTCGAGCGATGCGAACGTGCCGGCCGTGAGCAGGCCGACCATCAGCAGCGTGCCGACCCGTCGAGCCCACGGCTTCGACGGCTTGCTACGGTTGAACAACGAACGCGTTTCGGACATCAGCTTCTCCGGATGTAAGGCAAATGTATGGAAAGAGCCCCTTAGTACTTGGTGCCCATGTGTAAAGCTACCACGCCACCTGACAAATTGTAATATTTGACGGCATCGAGGCCCGCTTGTTCCATCATCGTCTTCAGCGTGTCCTGGTCGGGGTGCATCCGGATAGATTCAGCAAGATACCTGTAACTTTCAGCATCTTTCGCGAACTTGTCGCCAAGCCACGGTAATACTTTGAAAGAATACAGATCGTACGCTTTTTTCAGCGGATCCCAGACTTTCGAGAATTCCAGCACCATCACGCGGCCGCCGGGTTTGGTCACGCGGCGCATCTCGGCCAGCGCGACGTCCTTATGCGTCATGTTGCGCAGGCCGAACGCGACCGTGACCACATCGAAGTAGTTGTCCGGGAACGGGATTTTCTCGGCGTCGCACAAGAGCGACGGCGTCACGATCCCCTTGTCGAGCAGCCGGTCGCGGCCGACGCGCAGCATCGATTCGTTGATGTCCGTATGCCAGACCTCGCCCGTCGGGCCGGCCGCCTTCTTGAACGACTTCGTCAGGTCGCCGGTGCCGGCCGCGATATCGAGCACCTTGAAACCGGGGCGCACGTTCGCCTGCGCGATCGTGAACGCCTTCCACGCGCGGTGCATGCCCGCCGACATCAGGTCGTTCATCAGATCGTAGTTGCTCGCGACCGAATGGAACACTCCCGCCACTTTCTTCGCTTTTTCGTTTTCCTCGACGCTTTCGAAGCCGAAGTGGGTTTTGCTCATCGCGTTGATCCTCAGTAAATGGCAAGACGGCGCCGAGCGGGCGCCGTCGATTTCAGTGGCAGTGGCCGTGCGACGCGGAGGCCGCCTGCATCGGGGCGTCGCGCTCGACGCCCGCCGCCTTCAGTTTGTCGAAATAGTCGCGCCACAGCGCGTCCTGCTGCGTCGCCAGCTCGTACAGGAAATCCCACGAGTAGATGCCGGTCGAATGGCCGTCGGAGAACGTCGGCTGCAACGCATAGTTGCCGACGCCCTCGAGCGCCGTGATCGTCACTTCGCGCTTGCCGGTCTGCAGCGTTTCCTGGCCGGGCCCGTGGCCGCGCACCTCGGCCGACGGCGAATAGACGCGCATCAGCTCGAACGGAATCCGGTAGCTGTCGCCGTTCGGGTACTGCAATTCGAGCACGCGCGACACCGCGTGCACGACGACGCCGGACGGAATCGGCGTCGTGGAAGTCAAACCGCTCATGCTTGCCTCGAATCGGTCATGCGTTGAATTTCCTCGCGCACCGCATTGTGCAGCAGCGAGGCCTGCGCGGCGCGCGTGCGCAACAGCGCCTCGGACACGCTGCGCTGGCGCGGCGCCCAGACGGGCTGCGGGAAGTGGGCGTCGTTGGAAAAGCGCGGGATCACGTGCCAGTGCACGTGCGGCACCATGTTGCCAAGGCTCGCGAGATTCACCTTGTTCGGCTGCATCACGCGGCGCACGGCCCGCTCGACCGCGTAGACCACGCGCATCAGGTGTGCCCGCTCGGGTTCGCCGAGATCGGAGAACTCGGCGACGTGCGCGCCCCAGATCACCCGGCAGAAGCCCGGGTAGTCGTGCTCGCCCGTCGCGAGGACGACGCGCAGCGCATCGTCCTGCCAGAGCAGCTCGCCGCCGTCTTCACGGCAAAACACGCATTCCATCGTCGCTCCCATGTGGACGGGCGCCGGCCTGGCTGCGCCGGCGCCCGCTCATTCCTGGCCCGGTCGGGCGGTCGTCATGCCCGCATTAGACCAGCACGCGCTCGATCCCGCCATTGTTCGCGCGTGCGACATAATCGGCCATCCAGTTCTCGCCGAGCACCTGGCGCGCAATTTCGACCACGATGTAGTCGGCTTCGAGGTTCGCGTCCTCGCTGTAGCGCGACAGGCCCTGCAGGCACGACGGGCAGCTCGTCAGGATCTTCACGTCCGGGCCGTTCGCCGCGGCGGGGGCCGGCGCCGGCGCGTCGCCCGCCACCACGGGAATCGCGCGCAGCTTCGCGGCGCCCTTGCGGATCTCCTCTTCCTTGCGGAAGCGGACCTGCGTCGAGATGTCCGGGCGCGTGACCGCGAGCGTGCCCGATTCGCCGCAGCAGCGCTCGTTCTTCTCGATCTTGTAGCCGTCCTTTTCCGAGCCCATCAGCTCGTTGACGAGCTTCACCGGGTCGATCGTCTTGATCGGCGTGTGGCACGGGTCGTGATACATGTAGCGCGTGCCCGACACGCCGTCGAGCTTCATGCCCTTCTCGAGCAGGAACTCGTGGATGTCGATGATCCGGCAGCCCGGGAAGATCTTGTCGAATTCGTAGCCCGCGAGCTGGTCGTAGCAGGTGCCGCACGACACCACGACCGTCTTGATGTCGAGGTAGTTCAGCGTGTTCGCGACGCGGTGGAACAGCACGCGGTTGTCGGTGACGATCTTCTCGGCCTTGTCGTACTGGCCCGAGCCGCGCTGCGGATAGCCGCAGCACAGGTAGCCCGGCGGCAGCACCGTCTGCACGCCGGCTTCCCACAGCATCGCCTGCGTCGCGAGGCCGACCTGCGAGAACAGGCGCTCGGAGCCGCAGCCCGGGAAGTAGAACACCGCTTCCGAATCGACGGTCGTCGACTTCGGGTTGCGGATGATCGGCACGATCTTGTTGTCCTCGATGTCGAGCAGCGCGCGCGCCGTCTTCTTCGGCAGGTTGCCCGGCATCTTCTTGTTGACGAAGTGGATCACCTGCTCGACGACGGGCGGCTTGCCGGTCGTCGCGGGCGGGTGCTGCGTCTGCTTCGTCACGACCTTCTTCAGCATGTCGTTCGCGAAGCGCTGCACCTTGTAGCCGACGCCCATCATCACCGTGCGCGCGGCGTTGATCGTCTGCGGGTTGGTCGCGTTCAGGAAGAACATGCCCGCCGCATTGCCGGCGTTGAACTTCTTCTTGCCCATCTTGCGCAACAGGTTGCGCATGTTCATCGTGACGTCGCCGAAGTCGATCTTCACCGGGCACGGCGTCGCGCACTTGTGGCACACCGTGCAGTGGTCGGCCACGTCGTTGAACTCGTCCCAGTGCTTGATCGACACGCCGCGGCGCGTCTGCTCCTCGTACAGGAACGCCTCGACCAGCAGCGACGTCGCGAGGATCTTGTTGCGCGGGCTGTACAGCAGGTTCGCGCGCGGCACGTGCGTCGCGCACACCGGCTTGCACTTGCCGCAGCGCAGGCAGTCCTTCACCGAATCGGCGATCGCGCCGATGTCGGACTGCTGCATGATCAGCGATTCGTAGCCCATCAGCCCGAAGCTGGGCGTATAGGCATTGCGCAGATCGGCGCCGTCGAGCAGCTTGCCCTTGTTGAAGCGGCCGTTCGGGTCGACGCGCTGCTTGTACGCGCGGAACTCGGCGATCTCGTCCTCGGTCAGGAACTCGAGCTTCGTGATGCCGATCCCGTGTTCGCCGGAAATCACGCCGTCGAGCGAACGCGCGAGCGTCATGATGCGTGCGACCGACGCGTGCGCGTCCTGCAGCATCTCGTAGTTGTCGGAGTTGACCGGGATGTTCGTGTGGACGTTGCCGTCGCCCGCGTGCATGTGCAGCGCGACGAACACGCGACCGCGCAGCACGCGCTTGTGGATCGCCTGCGCCTCGTCGAGGATCTGCTTGAACGCGCCGCCGTTGAAGATCGCGCGCAGCTCCGCACGGATCTCCTGCTTCCACGAGATGCGGACCGTGCGGTCCTGCGTGACGTGGAACACGGTCGCGCCCGGCTGCTCGTCCGCGCGATCCGCGAACTTCTCGGCGAGCGCCTCGTAGCCGAGCTGCACCAGGTAATGCTGCGCCTCGCGCAGCGGCTGGTCGAGCCGGTCGCGCACGAATTCCCAGCGTGCGCGCACGCGCTTGAGCAACTCCAGCGCCTGCTGCACGCGGTCTTCCAGCAGCTCCGCGCTCGGGATCTCGTTCGCGTCGTCGGTCTTGCCGAGCGGCAGGTTGCCGGCGCGGAAGAACGCCTCGAGCGCGTCGACGAGCTGCAGCTTGTTCTTCAGCGACAGCTCGATGTTGATCCGCTCGATGCCGTCGGTGTACTCGCCCATCCGGTTCAGCGGGATCACGACGTCTTCGTTGATCTTGAACGCGTTCGTGTGCTTCGCGATCGCGGCCGTGCGGCTGCGGTCGAGCCAGAAGCGCTTGCGCGCCTCCGCGCTGATCGCGACGAAGCCTTCGCCGCTCTTGCCGTTCGCCATCCGGATCACTTCGGAGGTCGCGTGTGCCACCGCGTCGGCGTCGTCGCCGACGATGTCGCCGATCAGCACCATCTTCGGGAACGCGTTGCGCTTGCTCTTGGTCGCGTAGCCGACCGCGCGCAGGTAGCGCTCGTCGAGATGCTCGAGACCCGCGAGGATCGCGCCGCCCTGCTTCGACGTTTCGAACAGGTAGTCCTTGATCTCGACGATGCTCGGGATCGCCTCGCGCGCCTGGCCGAAGAATTCGAGGCAGACGGTGCGCGTGTGCGCGGGCATCTTGTGCAGCACCCAGCGCGCGGACGTGATGAGCCCGTCGCAGCCTTCCTTCTGCACGCCCGGCAGGCCGGCGAGGAACTTGTCGGTCACGTCCTTGCCGAGCCCTTCCTTGCGGAACCGGCGGCCTTCGATCTCGAGCATCTCGGTCTTGAGCAGCTTCTCGCCCGGCGCATACGCGCCGTCGAACCACTTCAGCTCGAAGCGCGCGACCGCGATGTCGTGGATCTTGCCCTGGTTGTGCTCGTGGCGCGTGACTTCGAGCCAGTTGCCGTCCGGGTCGACCATCCGCCACCAGGCCAGGTTGTCGAGCGCGGTGCCCCACAGCACGGCCTTCTTGCCGCCCGCGTTCATCGCGACGTTGCCGCCGATGCACGACGCGTCGAGCGACGTCGGATCGACCGCGAACACGTAGCCGGCCGCTTCGGCCGCTTCCGTCACGCGACGCGTGACGACGCCCGCGCCGGAGAAGATCGTCGGCACCTTGTGCGCGACCCCGGGCAGCTCGGTCAGCTCGACCGCGCCGAGCTGCTCGAGCTTTTCGGTGTTGATGACGGCGGAGAACGGCGTGAGCGGCACCGCGCCGCCCGTATAGCCGGTGCCGCCGCCGCGCGGGATCACGGTCAGGCCGAGTTCGAAGCACGCCTTGATCAGCGCCGCGATCTCGGCTTCGGTGTCGGGCGTCAGCACGACGAACGGGTATTCGACGCGCCAGTCGGTCGCGTCGGTCACGTGCGACACGCGCGACAGCCCGTCGAAGCGGATGTTGTCCTTCTCCGTGCAGCGGCCGAGCGCCTTGGTCGCGCGGCGGCGCAAGTCGGCCATCTTCTCGAATTCGTCGGCGAACTCGTCGACCGCGCGCTGCGCGGCGGTTTCGAGCATCTCGACGCGCGACGCGCGCTCGCGGCCCGCATCGTCGCGGTGCTCGGTGAGATCCGCGCTGCGGCGCTTGCCGATCTCGGTCAGGCGGTGGTTCAGCGCCTCGATCAGCAGCGCGCGGCGCTTCGGGTTGTCGAGCAGGTCGTCCTGCAGGTACGGGTTGCGGCGCACGACCCAGATGTCGCCGAGCACTTCGTACAGCATCCGTGCCGAGCGGCCGGTGCGGCGTTCGGCACGCAGTTCGTCGAGCACCGACCACGCCTCTTCGCCGAGCAGGCGGATCACGATCTCGCGATCCGAGAAGGACGTGTAGTTATAGGGAATCTCGCGCAAGCGGGGCGCGGGGTCGGCGGCGACGGCGGCGGCCGCGCCATGCGGATCGAAAACTTGTGGTGCGTTCATGTTCGGACGACTCGGAGGGCCGATACACCGTGCACGGGCGTCGGCAAGCGCGTGGGCGCAATCTTGGGGAAATCTGTTCTGTTACCAGGCGCGCGACTGTCCTTCATGGGGCCGGAGCGGGCGACTCGCCCCTCCTGGCCGGCGACAGGGCCTGGCGGCACTCGGAACGATCAGCACGATCGCGCGCGGCGCGCATGCCGTTCGGCCGCGGGGCTGGCTGCGCGCGGCGTCGGCTTCAACGGTGCGATCCGAGGGTGCCTCTGCATCTTCCGAATCCTTGATTCAAAACGGAATTCTAACCCATGATCGCGCCGCCCGTGACACGCCGGACAGGTCGTGGGGCTATCGCCGCCAGCCGCGCCGGGCGGGGTTCGGCACGGTTTCGTGCGATCATTCGCCGCCCGTCCGGTCGGTAACCATACGGTTAAGCCGGTAAAAAATGGAGCGTCCCGCGCCGCGAACGCCCGATCCATGCGCCTTGGCGCGCGTTCGCCCGGCATGCCGCTTGCATGCGGGCGGACCCTTGGCGCTATCATTGATCCTTTACCGTCTGCTTCCGCACTGCACGCGAGCGCCCATGGCATCCCACGATTACCTGAAAAAAATCCTCACCGCGCGCGTCTACGACGTCGCGATCGAGACGGAACTCGAACCCGCCCGCAACCTGTCGGCCCGGCTGCGCAATGCCGTTTACCTGAAGCGCGAGGACAACCAGCCGGTGTTCTCTTTCAAGCTGCGCGGCGCGTACAACAAGATGGCGCACATTCCGACGGATGCGCTCGCGCGCGGCGTGATCACGGCATCGGCCGGCAATCACGCGCAGGGTGTCGCGTTCTCGGCGGCCCGGATGGGCGTGAAGGCCGTGATCGTCGTGCCGGTCACGACGCCGCAGGTGAAGGTCGATGCGGTGCGTGCGCACGGCGGCCCGAGCGTCGAGGTGATCCAGGCGGGCGAATCGTACAGCGACGCGTATGCGCACGCGGTCAAGGTGCAGCAGGAGCGCGACCTGACGTTCGTCCACCCGTTCGACGATCCGTACGTGATCGCCGGCCAGGGCACGATCGCAATGGAAATCCTGCGCCAGCACCAGGGCCCGATCCACGCGATCTTCGTGCCGATCGGCGGCGGCGGGCTCGCGTCCGGCGTCGCCGCGTACGTGAAGGCCGTGCGCCCGGAGATCAAGGTCATTGGCGTGCAGGCCGAGGATTCGTGCGCGATGGCGCAGTCGCTGGACGCCGGCGAACGCATCGAACTGAGCGAAGTCGGCCTGTTCGCGGACGGCACGGCCGTGAAGCTCGTCGGCGAGGAGACCTTCCGGCTGTGCCGCGAATTCCTCGACGGCGTCGTGACGGTCAACACCGACGCGCTGTGCGCGGCGATCAAGGACGTATTCCAGGACACGCGCAGCGTGCTCGAGCCGTCCGGCGCGCTCGCGGTCGCCGGTGCGAAGCTGTATGCGGAACGCGAAGGCATCGAAAACCAGACGCTCGTCGCGGTCACGTCCGGCGCGAACATGAACTTCGACCGGATGCGCTTCGTGGCCGAGCGCGCGGAGGTCGGCGAGGCGCGCGAAGCCGTGTTCGCGGTCACGATCCCCGAGGAACGCGGCAGCTTCAAGCGCTTCTGCTCGCTCGTCGGCGATCGCAACGTCACCGAGTTCAACTACCGGATCGCCGATGCGCAGTCCGCGCACATCTTCGTCGGCGTGCAGATCAAGCGCCGCGGCGAATCGGCGGAGATCGCCGCGAACTTCGAGTCGCACGGCTTCAAGAGCGTCGACCTGACGCACGACGAGCTGTCGAAGGAACACATCCGCTACATGGTCGGCGGCCGCTCGCCGCTCGCGCTCGACGAACGCCTGTTCCGCTTCGAATTCCCGGAACGGCCGGGCGCGCTGATGAAGTTCCTGTCGTCGATGGCGCCGGACTGGAACATCAGCCTGTTCCACTACCGTAACCAGGGGGCGGATTACAGCTCGATCCTCGTCGGGCTGCAGGTGCCGCAGGCCGATCGCGCCGAATTCGAACGCTTCCTCGCGGCGCTCGGCTATCCGTATGTCGAAGAGAGCGCCAACCCGGCTTACCGCCTCTTCCTGTCGTAAAGGCGTCACACGATGAATCCCGAACAATCCCCGCTCGGCAAGGCCACCGTCTACGCGGCGCAGTACGACGCGTCGCTGCTGTTCCCGATTCCGCGCGCCGGCGCGCGCGAGCAGCTCGGCATCACGTCGGCGCTGCCGTTCTTCGGCACCGACATCTGGAACGCATACGAACTGTCGTGGCTCAATGCGCGCGGCAAGCCGCAGGTCGCGGTCGCGACGTTCTACGTGCCGGCCGAATCGCCGAACATCGTCGAATCGAAGTCGTTCAAGCTGTATCTCGGCTCGTTCGCGCAGTCGAAGTTCGACTCGATCGACGCGGTGCGCGACGTGCTGAAGCGCGACGTGTCGGCCGCGTGCGGCGCGAGCGTGTCGGTGCAGCTCGTGTCGGCGCACGATTTCGGCAAGCTCGAGATGGACGAGCTCGACGGGCTGTCGCTCGACCGCCTCGACCTCGACACCGACATCTACGAACCCGATCCGTCGCTGCTGTCGGCCGCCGACGGCGAGAACGAAGCACCGGTCGAGGAAACGCTCGTGTCGGACCTGCTGCGCTCGAACTGCCCGGTCACGGGCCAGCCCGACTGGGGCAGCGTGCAGATCCACTACGTCGGGCCGCAGATCGACCACGCGGGCCTGCTGCGCTACATCATCTCGTTCCGCAATCACACGGGCTTTCACGAGCAGTGCGTCGAGCGGATCTTCCTCGACATCCTGCATGCGTGCAAACCGGTGAAGCTCGCGGTGTATGCGCGCTATACACGCCGCGGCGGGCTCGACATCAACCCGTTCCGCACCAACTACAACCAGCCGATGCCGGATAACGCGCGGACGGCGCGGCAGTAAATGCGTGTGTTGGCGGGCATTTTGCGGTCCGCCAACATTGCCTGCTTGCGACGGCGCGTTTCTCTAATTCGGCGCGAACACGTCGGCCCGGCACTTCGGGCAGTACAAGTAGATCGCCCGACCATCCGACATGGTAATGAAGCCTCGCCTTGCCTGGTCTATCCTCCATTTCGCCGCGCCACCGCCCGCCAGACGCGCGTCGCCTTCGGCATAGCAACGCGCCGCGCCCAAGTCATGGCTGTATGCCCGTTCCGTTACGCGGCTCGCACGCTTGAAAAATGCGCTGACATCCGCACGCCGAAAAACGAACGTGCGACACATATCCGCCGTTTCGTCCCCGTTGATGTCAGCCGACCATGCGCCGTTCCTGACGATTTCGACTGACTCCGGGACGACAATGGGTACCGCACCGCCAGGCGATAACTTATTGGACAGCGTGCCCGCGACCGCACTGTGGCTGAGCGCGAGCGCCAACATCAAAATTGCGATCCGACTCACCATTGCACCCTCGCCGCCTCCGTCCGGTTCTTCCGCGATACTGTCGGATAGCGGAAGTCCCCACGCCCTCGTCTCGGCTCTCACGGCAACTTAGCCAGGTGCTCGGCATCCCATTTCCGTTCAACCGCCGCGCGGTACAGCATCGCCAGCGTGATCGGTTCCCGTTCGAGAACGTGCGGTTTTCGGAGCACCCATCGGCGTAGCAACGAATAAAGGCCTCCCTCGCCCTCCATCAGGAAATACCGGTGAAAATCGAAGTCGCCGGTGTCGACGGAAAAACGCTCGAAAAAGCGGCCCATGAAATCGTCTGCCTCGTCGCCGGTCTGGCCAAGATCCTCCCAAAGCCTCGTGGCGGCAAACAACGGTGTCGATTTGCCAAGCCCTACCTCTGCCCTGACGAAGACCTCGATCTCATCCCAACGCACGTTTTCCATCAAAGTACCTTGCCGCGTGGCTAGAAAAGACCGTTGTACCGAGCTAATCGCACCATGCATTCGCGGCTTGCTGTCGCAGCCCGCTCAGACAGGCGTGTCACGTTGAGGCCCGTCGGAAAACTTCGTCACACAATGCAAAGTTCCGGTGCCGCCCATACCTGCTTCAACCGAGTTGTATTTGGACGCCCTCGCCCTCGCATCGATTGCCTCAAATGCAACAAGGCCGGTGCACGTCAATGCACCGGCCTTGTTGTACAGCATCCGCCCTTGCCGCGTTACTTCGCCGGCGCCTTGTAGGCGATGCAGTCGACCTCGACCTTGCAGTCGATGACCATGCTCGACTGCACGCACGCGCGTGCCGGCGGGTTTTCGCCGAAGTACGACACGAACACCTTGTTGAACGACGCGAAATCACGCGCGTCGTCGAGCCACACGCCGCAGCGCACGACGTGTTCCAGGCCGTAACCGGCTTCCTTCAGGATCGCGATCACGTTCTCGATCGTCTGCTTCGACTGCGTGACGATCCCGCCTTCGACGACCTCGCCGTTCACCATCGGCGTCTGGCCCGACACGTACAGCCAGCCGTCGGCCTCGACCGCACGCGCGAACGGCATCACCTGGCCGCCGGTACCCTTCGCTTCGCCTACGCCATATCGCTTCATCGTTTCACTCCTCACATTTCGGTTACGGATGCGCGCGCCGGCTGCGGCGCACGCGGAAGATCGGAACAACGGCCGCACTCAGAACGCGGCGTCGGCACTCGCCGCCACACGCTCGCCGCGCGCGACGAACCCGCCGGCCCGTTCGCCGGTCGGCTGGCCGTTTTCATATGTCAGCACGCCGTTCACCCACACCGCGTCGATCCCGTGTGCAGGCTGTTGCGGCTTCCCGAACGTCGCGGCGTCGATCACGCTCGCCGGATCGAACAGCACGAGATCGGCGTGGTAGCCGACATGCACCTCGCCGCGCTTCGCGATCCCGTAGCGCCGCGCGGACAGCGACGTCATCTTGCGGATCGCCTCCTCGAGCGGCAGCAGGTTCGTGTCGCGCACGTAATGGCCGAGCACGCGCGGGAACGCGCCCCACAGCCGCGGGTGCGGCAGCGGATCGTTCGGCAGGCCGTCGGAGCCGACCATCGTCGCGGGGTGCGACAGGATCCGGCGCACGTCGTCCTCGGACATGTTGTGGTACACGGCGCCGGCCGGACGAATGCGCTGCGCGGCTTCCTGCTCGGTCACGCCCCAGTCGGCCGCGATCGCCTTCAGCAGCTTGCCCGCGACTTCCGGATGCGGCTCCGACCACGTGATCGTGATGTCGATGTCGCCCGTCACCTGCTTCAGGTCGAGCGTCGACGAGCTGCGGCTGTACGGATAGCAGTCGCAGCCGACCGGCTGGTAGCGGCGCGCGCCTTCGAGCGACGCGAGCACTTCGGTGCTGCGCCCCCAGTTCGACGGGCCCGCGCATTTCAGGTGCGAAATCACGACCGGCACCTGCGCATGGCGGCCCACGCGATACGCCTCATCCATCGCATCGAGGATCGCGTCGAATTCGGTGCGCATGTGCGTCGTATACAGCGCGCCGGCCTTTGCGAGCGGTTCGGCGAGCGCCATCACTTCCTCGGCCGGCGCCGCGAACGCGGAGCCGTATGCGAGGCCCGACGACAGGCCGAGCGCACCGTTCGCGAGCGCCTCCTCGAGCTGCGCGCGCATCCCGGCGATTTCGCCGTCGGTCGCCGCGCGGTCGAGGCGGTCCATCTGGTTGTTGCGCAGCGCCGTATGGCCGACGAGCGCCGCGACGTTCACGGCCGGGCGCGCATGGTTCACGGCCGCGACGTAGTCGGCGAAGGTCGGATACTGGAACGCGCCGCGCTCGCCCAACAAGTTCATCGGGTCGGGCGGGTCGCCCGCGAGCGTCACCGGCGACGCGCTGATCCCGCAGTTGCCGACGATCACGGTCGTCACGCCCTGCGAGATCTTCGGGATCATCTCCGGCGCGCGGATCACGTGCGTGTCGTCGTGCGTGTGCACGTCGACGAAGCCCGGCGCAAGCGCGCGGCCGTTCGCATCGACGACGTTCTCGGCCAGCCAGTTCGACAGGTTGCCGATCGCCGCGATCAGGCCGTTGCGGATCGCGACGTCGCGCGTGACGGGCGGTGCGCCGGTGCCGTCGTACAGCTGCGCGCCGACGATCAGCGTATCGGCGGCTTCGGGATGCGAATGCATGGTCAGTCTCCTACCGGTTGACGGTCTCCGCCGCCGCGGTGCGCATCGAGCGCGTGCTTGATGCGGCGCAGCGATTCTCGGCCCGCATCGCCGAGCCGCAATGCGACTCCGGTGACGAGCACGTCGATCGCCATCATCATCGCGTAACGCGATGTCGAAGGCTTGTAAATGAAATCGGTTTCGAATGCGACGACCGGGATCAGGTGGTCGGCGAGCTTCGCGAGCGGCGACGCCGGTGCGGTGATCGCGATCAGCTTCGCGCCGTAGCGCTTCGCGAGCCGGCAGCTCTCGAGCAGCTCGGGCACGCGCCCGCTCACCGACAGCGCGACGACGACGGTGTCGCGCGACAGCGTCGCGGCCACCATCCGCTGCAGCACGCTGTCCTGGTAGCTCGCGACCGGCCGGCCGAAGCGCACGAGCCGGAACCGCAGCTCGTCGGCGAGCGCGGTCGAGCCGCCGCCCTGCCCGTACACGTAGGTCATCTTCGCGCCGGCGAGCAGGTCGGCCGCTGCGTCGAACGACGTGTTGCGCAGCAGCTGGTGGTTGTGCGCGAGCGCCACGCGGATCTCGTCGTAGACCATCGATGCGGGACTCGCGTCGTCGGCCGGCGCGTCGTCGGACGGTACCAGGAAGCGCTGGCCGACGGCCGCCGCCTGCGCGACGAGCACCTTCAGTTCGCGTACGTCGCGGCAGCCGACGGCCTTCGCGAAGCGCGTGACCGTCGCGACGCTGACCTCCGCGTCGCGCGCCAGCGCGCCGATGCTCGCATGCGCGGCGCGCGCGAGATCGGCCAGGATGAACGCGGCGACCTTGCGCTCGGCTTCGCGCAGCTCGGGCGCGCATTCTGCGATCCGCGCGACGATGTCGAGGACCGGCGGGGCGGCCTGGGCCGGATGAGGCTCGGCCGCGAACGGAGCGGACGGGGAGGCGGGCGTATTCATCTGTGGATAAGGGTGCGGAGCTTGATGTTACTAAATAACATCACCGCGCCGATGCTACTTTCTGTACCATCTGCGTGTCAACTTCAGTGCAATGCATAGTGATGATGGAGCGGGATGACATGAAAGTTACAAACTATCAGGAAGCGACGATCGACCCGTTCGGCAAGGGTCTGGGCAATCTGCCGAGCGCGAGCGTGCCGCTCGGCGACGCAGGCCGGCTCGAATGGAACCTGCTCGCGGAAGACGTCAGCCTGCCGGCCGCCGTGCTTTACGAAGACCGCGTCGAGCACAACCTGAACTGGATGCAGGCATTCGTCCAGAAATACGGCGTCAAGTTCGCGCCGCACGGCAAGACGACGATGGCGCCGCAACTGTTCCGCCGCCAGCTCGACGCCGGCGCGTGGGGCATCACGCTCGCGACCGCGCACCAGACGCAGGCCGCGTATCACGGCGGCGTGCGGCGCGTGCTGCTCGCGAACCAGCTGGTCGGCCGCCAGAACATGACCATCATCGCCGGACTGCTGTCGGATCCCGATTTCGAATTCTTCTGTCTCGTCGATTCGGCGGAAAGCGTCGACCAGCTCGGCCGCTTCTTCGGCGCCGCGAAGAAATCGCTGAACGTGCTGATCGAGCTCGGCGTGCCGGGCGGCCGTGCGGGCGTACGCGACGCCGCGCAGCGCGAGGCCGTGCTGGCCGCGCTCGCGCGCTACCCCGACACGCTGAAGCTGGCCGGCATCGAACTCTATGAAGGCGTGCTGAAAGAGGAAGGCGAGATCCGCACGTTCCTGCAGGAAGCCGTCGCGCTCACGCGCGAACTCGCAGAAGCGGGCCGCTTCGCGCGCACGCCGGCGATCCTGTCCGGCGCCGGTTCGGCGTGGTACGACGTGGTCGCGGAAGAATTCAGGAAGGCATCCGACGCCGGCTTCGCGGAAGTCGTGCTGCGTCCGGGCTGCTACCTGACGCACGACGTCGGCATCTACAAGAAGGCGCAGACCGACGTGTTCGCGCGCAACCCGATCGCGCGATCGATGGGCGAAGGGCTGCTGCCGGCACTGCAGCTGTGGGCTTACGTGCAGTCGGTGCCGGAAGCCGATCGTGCGATCGTCGCGCTCGGCAAGCGCGACGCGGCATTCGACGCGGGCCTGCCCGAGCCGGCGCGCCACTTCCGCCCGGGCCGCGACTCCGCGCCGCGCGACGTCGCCGCGACCGAAGGCTGGGCCGTGACCGGGATGATGGACCAGCACGCGTACCTGCAGATCCCGCCGGGTGCGGACGTGAAGGTCGGCGACATGGTCGCGTTCGACATCTCGCACCCGTGCCTGACGTTCGACAAGTGGCGCCAGGTGCTCGTGCTCGATCCGCAGTTCCGCGTGAAGGAAGTCGTCGAAACGTTCTTCTGACGCACCCCGCGCGCCCCGCCCCGCCGCTCGCGCGGGGCGGCCGTCACGCGCGCTTCAATCTGCCGGAGTACACTGCGCTTTCGTCCTCGGGGCCCCTCGCGGCCGTTGCGTACGGCGCGAGCGGGCCTTCAACGCTGCTTCACTGGAGAAAGCCATGGCCGCGAAGAAGATCCTGTTCCTGACCGGCGATTTCGCCGAAGACTACGAAACGATGGTGCCGTTCCAGGCGCTGCAGGCCGTCGGCCATCACGTCGATGCAGTCTGCCCGGGCAAGCGCGCGGGCGACAAGATCAAGACCGCCATCCACGATTTCGAAGGCGACCAGACCTACACCGAGAAGCCCGGCCACCAGTTCACGCTGAATGCCGCGTTCGACGACGTCGACGCCGCGCGCTACGACGCGCTCGCGATCGCGGGCGGCCGTGCCCCCGAATACCTGCGACTCGATCCGAAGGTGATCTCGCTCGTGCGCGAGTTCGCCGAAGCCGGCAAGCCGATCGCCGCGATCTGCCATGCGGCGCAGCTGCTCGCGGCCGCCGATGTGATCCGCGGCAAGCGCATTTCGGCCTACCCAGCCTGCGCCCCCGAAGTGAAGCTCGCGGGCGGCGAATATGCCGATATCCCGGTCGACGCGGCCGTGACCGACGCGCCGTTCGTCACCGCGCCCGCGTGGCCCGCACATCCGGCCTGGCTCGCGCAATTCCTCGCGCTGCTGGGCACGCGCATCGAGTTGTAAGCCTGAATCGAATCGTGACGGGGTGAGACAAGGCGGCCGGTGGCACACACGTGCCGCCCCGCTCCCCGCTTCAGCGCGCGACCGGCGCCGAACCGACGTCCGCGATCCGCGTTTCCAGCATCGCGAGCGCACCCGACAGCGCATTCAGCACGTCGTCCGGCAACTGCGCCATCGTCTGTTCGATGAACGCCTTGCGGCGCGGCAGGCACGCGTCGAATGCCGCGCGGCCTTCGTCCGTCAGCGTCACGTTGGTCACGCGGTTGTCGCGTGCATCGGATTCGCGCTGGATCCAGCCGAGCGCGTCGAGCGACTTCAACTGGCGCGTGAGCGCGCCCGGATCGATGCGCAGCACTTCGACGAGCTTCTTCTGCGACGAATGCCCGCCCATCGTGTGCAGCGCGACCATGATGCGCCAGCGCGGCATCGGCTGCCCGACATGCGCTTCGAACGCGGTCATGAACGCGCGATACGTGCGTCCGAATTGCTGCAAGATCGCGACGCGGTCCTGTTCTTCCATGCGCTGAGTTCGTTTCCGGTAAATCGTTGAATCGTTGAATCGCCCGAGCGGTCAGTCGGCCGCGACGTGCGGCTCGATCTTGCGCCGCAGCGCGATCGGCGGCACGCGACGACACTGCCACACCGACACAACGGCGATAAGCGCCGCCATCGCGACGCCCAGGTGGATCGCGCCGACGAGCGATTCGCGGGCCGCTTCCAGCAGCAGCGCGCCATTATGCCCGGCACGCGTCAGCTCCGCGACGAGACCGCCCTGCGCCGCGCGATCGATCAGGATCTGCGGGTCGGCGAGCTGCGCATGCCACTGCATCGCGTGATCGGCCGTCAGCGCGTTGCGCACGCCGCCCGAGTACATCTGGTTGACGAGCGTGCCCGTCAGCGCCGTACCGAGCATCCCGCCGACCATCCGCAGCGACTGCAGCAGCGCCGTCGCGATGCCGAGATGCTCGCGGCCGGCGGCCTGCTGCGCGAACACGGTGAGGTTCGGCAGCACGAAGCCGAGCCCGATGCCGCCCGCGACCATCAGCGCCATCAGCATCCAGGCCGGCGTCGTGTGGGTCGACACGACGATGCCCGCGCACGCGATCGCGAACAGCACGAAGCCGACGTGCAGCATCGCGTTCGGATTGCGGATGCGCGTGACGACGCGGCCGTTCATGATGCTGCCGATCGTGATGAACACGACGAGCGGCGTGATCACGAGCCCGGCTTCCTTCGGCGACATCCCGAAGCCGCCCTGGAACAGCAGCGGCGCGTAGAACAGCAGCGAGAACATCGAGAAACCGGCGAGGATCGCGAGCACGAACAGCGCCGACAGCGCGCGGTTGCCGAACATGTCGAACGGCAGAATCGGCTGCGCGCAACGCTTCTCCCAGTGCCACAGGCCGACGCCGGCCGCGACCGCGACGACGAGCAGCAGCGACGCCCAGCTCGCGACGCCGTACTTCGGCAGCCATTCGACGAACAGCTGCAGCGCGCCGAGCGACAGCGCGATCAGCAGCGCGCCCGGCCAGTCGAGCCGCATCTTGCGGTCGTGCTCGACGTGGCGCAGGTGCGGCAGGTAGCGCCACACGAAGAACAGCGACAGCAGGCCGACCGGCAGATTCACGTAGAACACCGAGCGCCAGCCGAACGACTGGGTCAGGAAGCCGCCGAGCGACGGGCCGACCGCGTTCGCGATGCCGAACGCGGAGCTCATCAGCACCTGCCAGCGCAGCCGCACGACGGAATCGGGGAACAGGTCGGGAATGCACGCGAATGCGGTGCCGACCAGCATCCCGCCGCCGATCCCCTGCAGCCCGCGCGCGAGCACGAGGGTCAGCATGTCGTTGGCCATCCCGCACAGCACGGATGCGGCGGTGAACACGACGATCGACGCGATGACGAACGGCTTGCGGCCGTAATAGTCGCCGAGGCGGCCGAAGATCGGCACCGTGATCACGGAACTGAGCAGGTACGAGGTCGCGACCCACGCGTACAGGTCGAATCCGCGAAGCTCGGCGACGATGGTCGGCAACGCCGTGCCGACGACGGTCTGGTCGAGCGCGACGAGCATGGTGACGAACGAGATCCCGATCATCGCCAGCAGCGATTCACGGAACGGCAGGACTTGCCCGCTCGAATGGTGGGCGGCAGTGTGAACGGCCATTTTTTGTTGATGCAACTTTTGACGAGTCAAATAATCTCAAAATTCTAGCATGCCGGAGTAATCTAGGCGGGCGACGGTTGAGGGCCTGTTCAGGTCAAGGAGAAAGATGGAACCGATTTCAATCACCCCCGCGACGACGCTTTCGCAGGAGGATCGGGACGCGCTGTGGCGCGCGAAGCAGGTGCTGGAAAGTCCGTCGCTGACGATGAAGCTGACCGGCATGCTCGGCGCGCCGGTCGAGAAAATGATCGCGCGGCTGCCGGATTTCGCGACCGGCAAGATCAACGACGCGACGCAGCTCGCGCTGCGCAAGTGCCTGAACATCGCGCTGCGCACGCTCGGCAAGCCGCCGGCGCCGGACGCCGAGCCCGACAAGCCGAGCAACCTGCTGCACAAGCTCGCGGTCGCGACGACCGGCGCGGCCGGCGGCGCGTTCGGCTTTCTCGCGCTGCCGGTCGAGTTGCCGGTGACGACCACGCTGATCTTCCGCTCGGTGTGCGACATCGCGCGCAGCGAGGGCGAGGACCTGACGTCGGTCGATACGCAGCTGCAATGCCTGGCCGTGCTCGGCATGGGCGGCCACCCGGACAAGCAGGAAGAGGACGCCGATCTCGGCTATTTCGTGCTGCGCGGCGCGCTTGCGCAGGCGATCTCGAAGGCGTCGTCGGACATCACGACGAAGGGCATCGCCGCGCACAGCTCGGCGGCCGTGTTCAAGCTCGTGCAGACGGTGGCGTCGCGCTTCTCGGTGCAGGTGACCGAGCAGATGGCCGCGAAGTCGATCCCGGCGATTGGCGCCGTGCTCGGCGCGACCGTCAACACGCTGTTCATCGACCACTTCCAGCAGATGGCGCACGGTCACTTCACCGTGCGCCGGCTCGAGCGCAAGTATGGCTCGGCGGCCGTCAAGGCCGCCTATCAGGCAATCGACGCCTCGCCGACGCGCTGAACCGCGCGTTCGACCGCGACGCGGCGCAGGAACGCGGCCGCGCGGTCGAGCGCGTCGCGCGCTTCCGGCACCATCGGCGCGTACAGCTGCCACACGTGCGGCATGTCCGGCCACACCTCGATCTCCACCGCCACGCCGGCCGCCTTCGCCTTCTCGGCGACGCGGCGCGAATCGTCGAGCAGCACTTCGGTGCTGCCGACCTGGATATACAGCGGCGGCAGGCCCGTGAAATCCGCATAGAGCGGCGACGCGTACGGATGCGTTGCCGGCGTGTCGCCGAGATACAGTTTCGCGGCCTTCGGCAGCGCCGCACCGGCGAACATGGGATCGGCGCCGTCGTTGGTGCGCAGCGTCTCGCCGGTTGCCGCGAGATCGGTCCACGGCGAGAACAGGATCGCACCGGCCGGCAGCGGCTCGCCGCGGTCGCGCAGTGCGACGAGCGTCGCGAGGGCGAGGCCGCCGCCCGCCGAATCGCCGCCGAGCACGATCGACTCGGGCGGCGTGCCCAATGCCAGCAGTTGCCGGTAGGCGGCGAGCGCATCGTCGAGCGCGGCCGGGAAGCGGTTTTCGGGCGCGAGCCGGTAGTCGAGCGAGAAGGAACGCACGCCCGCGCGCTTCGTCAGGCCGAACACGAGCGGCCGGTGGGTCTTCGTCGAACAGAAGTAGTAACCGCCGCCGTGGATATACAGCAGCGTGCGGCCGGGCCCGCGACCCGCGCTCGAATCGGTGCGCTCGAGCCATTCGCCGCGCAGCGGCGCGTCGCCCGCGCCATGGCACTGGCGCAGCCGATAACCCGACGGCGCGCGGCGCGGCACGACCATCCGCAGGTCGGTAAAGCGCCGCGCACGCGCGGGGTCGAGCACCTCGCGCGTGGTCTCGGGACGAAACTGCCAGCGCAGCAGCCAGCAGGCGAACTTGCTTTGCCAACTCATCGGACGCACTCCGTATTCGCAGTGTGACGATGGTACGTGCGAACGTTCCCGCACCGCTCGACAGGTGCCTCTATATCAAACGCCGGCGCTCAGTTCGCCGGCATCACCTGGCCGCGGATCTCGCCGGACGGGTGCTCCTTCGTGTGGACGTTGAAGTACCACTTGCCGCCCATCAGGTCGGTGACCTGCGCGTCGGTGAGCGCCTTCGCCCCCTTGATCGGGCTCGCCAGCTCGTCCTTCGGAATCGGCACCTGCACGCCCGCGTTCTGGCCGACCGGCGCGGGCCCGTGGAAGTGCGCGGCGGTGGCCGGCCCCGTGAGGTGCTCGTAAGTTGCCGTCCACTGCAGCGTATGGGTGGCCGTGTCGTACGTGGCGTCGACAGTACCCGAACCCTTGGTCGCCGTCGGCGGCACTTCGCTCGACGGCTGGAGATTGGCAGACAGGCGCACCGATTCGGCGGCAGCGCTGCCGGCGGCCAGCACGCCCGCGAGTAACGCGACCTGGAGCAAACGCAGCTTGAGCATGGACTCTCCTTGTACGACGTTGTACGCCGCCCGGAACGGGGGCGCCAGACAGGATGGTAGTCGATCGCCGCCGTTGCGGGAGTCCGCCGAACGGCCATGCAGCGAATCGTCGCAGCGTCGCGTCAGTCTGCGTCAACCTGGAACGGACTTTTGCAACCTGACGGCTGAATCCGCGCGCGGCCTTTCGCTACACTTCGTTTCACAGTTGCTTGTTTCCTTCGTCCGAAGGAGTCTGCGAGTATTCACGCGGCCACCCGGCCGCGTTTTTTTTGCGTGTGCCGCCGGCACGCGCGGCACGTCAGGTCATGCGCGATAGCCGGGATCGATGCGATCGACGATACGCTGCAGCGCGTCGAACGCGTCCTGCCCCGCGCCATGCTTCGGATCGAAATTCAGCGAATCGCGCACGCATCCCTCGAGCACCGGCGGCGCGATCGGCAGCGGGCCGCCGATCGCATGCGTCGCGACCTGCACCTCGCATGCACGGTTGAGCAGCCACATCAGCGAGAACGTCTGCGCGAGCGTCGCGCCGATCGTCACCGGGCCGTGGTTGCGCAGCAGCAGCACGGGCCGCCCGCCCGCGCTCTCGACGATGCGCCGGCCCTCCTCGAGATGCACGGTGATGCCCTCGAAGTCGTGATACGCGATCTTCCCGTACAGCTGCGCCGAATAGAAGTTGGAAAACGACAGCCCGTCGCGCGAACAGCACACGGCCATCGTGGGCGTCGTGTGCACGTGCATCACGCAATGCGCGTCGGGCAGCGCCGCATGGATCGCGCTGTGAAACGTGAAGCCCGCCGGATTGATCGGCCAGTCGGAATGCCCGATCACGTTGCCGTCGATGTCGATCTTCACGAGGTTCGACGCGCACACCTCGCGGTAATGGAGCCCGAACGGGTTGATCAGGAAATGCCCGTCCTCGCCCGGCACGCGCAGCGAAATGTGGTTGTAGATCAGCTCGGTCCAGCCGAGGGTGTCGAAGATGCGGTAGGCGGCCGCAAGCTGCACGCGCGCCTGCCATTCGGCTTCGGAGAAGCGGGCAGGACGCGCGAACGGCTGGTTCGGTACACGTTGCATGGGGAACTCCGGTTGCGGGTGGGCGCAGCACACGTGGCGCGGGCCGCCGGGGCGTATCGCCACACCGCCATGATGGTTGCGAACACAACCATATCACCTTCCCCGAGCCGCGTTAACGCGGGTTTAGCCGGAGCGCTTCCGTCCCCTTAGGGCCTGTTCACGCTAATAACGGGCTTGCGCTGGCCCCCAGAAGGGCCGAGCGCAAGGAATGCGACGCAGCGAATACTCGACGTATTCGCAAGGAGCATGACGCGGCGATCGGCCCTTCTGGGGGCCAGCCCCACGAATGAATTTTCCAAAAAACAGGGGAACGTGCCTTGCCGGCCGCACTGCGGCGTCGATCGTCGCTTGTTTGGCGCGGCCAATCGGCGCTCCTCCCTCCTTGCATTGCGACCGGCAAGGCACGTTCGCAAGCCCGTTATTAGCGTGAACAGGCCCTAAAGCTGGTCGTCGACTGGCAGCAGCATGAAGATGCCCGTCATCAGGTTGCGCAGCAGCCCCGCGTGCGGATCGACGTGATAGGTCGTCGGCTTGCCGTCGTCGATGCCCTTCCACTCGAGTCCGGGCGACCCGCCGCCCGCCGGCGTGACGAGGCTCACGCGATAGCTTTCGTCCGGCTGCGTCGCGCGCGCGAAGATCTTCGCGGCCTGCTCCGCGAGCGCCGGGCTGTGGATCACCAGTGCCAGTTCGGTATTCAGGTGCACGGAACGCGGGTCGAGGTTCATCGAGCCGATCACGAGGATCTTCCGGTCGATCACGTACGCCTTCGCGTGCAGGCTCGCACGCGAGCGCGAACCGAACAGGCGCGGGCGCGGGCTGCCCGGCTGCGCCTTGAACTCGTACAGCTCGACGCCGCGCTGCAGCAACGGCACGCGGTACGGCCCGTAGCCGGCCTGCACGGCGACCGCGTCGGTCGCGGCGAGCGAATTCGTCAGGATCGCGACGCGCACGCCGCGCGCGGTCGTGTCGCCGAGAATCTTCACGCCCGCGTCGTGCGGCACGAAGTACGGCGAGAACGCGAGGAATTCCTGCTGCGCGCCACGCGTCAGCTCGGCGAGCCGCTGCATCGGCGGGCTCACGTATGCGTCGGTCGGCCGCGCGACCTTGTCGGGCGCGTCGACCTTGAATTCGGCCGGCGCCCACACGAGCTCGAGCGCGTCGCGCGCGATCTGCTGCGCGAGCGGCGTCGCGTTCAGCGGCTTCGCGTTGTACGGCTCGGCGTTCTGGCGCCAATGAGCACGCAGCTCGTCGCGCATCGCATCGAGATCCTTCGGATCGAACGTCTGATGATTCAGCGCACGCAACGGATAGCTGCTCGCGCTCGACCAGTACGTGTCGAAGCTCGCCGAGACGTCGTTCGTCACCGGGCCGGCGGCGAGCACGTCGAGATCGCGGAACTGCAGCGTCGGGCTCGCGCTGAAGTATTCGTCGCCGAGATTGCGGCCGCCGACGATCGCGATCTGGTTGTCCGCGATCATCGCCTTGTTGTGCATCCGGCGCGTGAAGCTGTCGATGCGCGTGAAGAAGTCGGTCGTGCGCTCGACCATGCCCTGCGACGCGCCGAACGGGTTGAACACGCGGATCTCGATGTTCGGGTGCGTGTTCAGCGCGGCCATCACGCGGTCGATGTCGCGGAAGTTCAGGTCGTCGACCAGCATCCGCACGCGCACGCCGCGGTCGGCCGCGTAGAGCGCCGCGGCGAGCAGCAGCTTGCCCGTCGTGTCCTCGGTCGCGATGTAGTACTGCATGTCGAGCGTCTTCGTCGCGGCGCGGGCGAGCGCGATGCGCATCTGCAGCGCTTCGGCGCCTTCCGGCAGCAGCCGGAAACCCGACTGGCCCGGATGCGCGGCTTCGGGTGCGGCCAGCGCGTCGCGCAGCGGCGTCGCGGTATCGGGCGGCAACGCGTGGGACACCGGGCGATCGAGCGTGGTGGCGGGCGGATGCGTCGCGCACGCGGCGACGAGCGACAGCAGTGCGCAGACGGCCAGCGCACGGACCGGGCGGCATGCGGCACGCCACGACGGCGCGGCCGGCGCGCGCCGGATGAAAGACGTGAGCACGGGAGCTTCCTCGACTGGCGGAACGACGGTCCGCATTCGCCGCGGCGCGCGGCTGGCGCGCGGTTCCGGCCGATTCTAGTGGGCGGCCGGCGAACCGGTCAATCGCGCAGGCGGCACCTGGCGCCCCGCGCGCGGCCCGCTGCCGGCACGCGATGCCCGGGCGCGCCCGATTCGCCCGTCGGACGGGCGTCGAATGGAAGCGGTCCGACCAATCTCACGGCGCACCGTCATTGCGCTCGAAATGACTGCGCACGTAGTCGATATGCGTCTGCATCGCGGTGCGCGCCTCTTCTGGCCGCTGCGCGCAGATCGCGTCGCACACGACGCGATGCTGCAGCAACAGCAGCTCGGACGCCTGCTCGTCGACTGTCGTCATCCCGGCCACGTTGATCGAGATGTGCTCGCGCAGCATCCCGATCACGCTCGTATGCAGGTGCAGGAACATCGTGTTGTGGGACGCGAGCGCGATCGCCTCGTGCAGCTTCGCGTCGGTCGCGGCTTCGACGGCCGCGTCGTCGTTCGCGTGCGCGGCTTCGAGTTCGCGCAGCAGCGCGCGGATCCGGCGCCGGTCGTTTGCATCGGCCCGCATCGCGGCGAAATACGCGGTCGCGCCTTCGAGCACGCGGCGGAATTCGAGGATGTCGTCGCGCAGCGCCGGATGATCGGCGACCAGTTGCCCCCACGGCGACGCAATGCCCGCGCGCAACTGGTCCGTCACGTAGACGCCCGCGCCGCGCCGGCTCTGCAGCAGCCCGCGCGCGACGAGCCGCTGGGTCGCCTCGCGCACGGTATTGCGCGCGACGCCGTACTGCTGCGCGAGCACGCGCTCGGCCGGCAGCCGCGCGCCGGCCGGCCAGGTGCCGTCGAGCAGCGCCGTCTCGATCTTGCGCATCACCACTTCGGTCCGGCCCCGTGCCGTCATCGCTGCCATCGTCGCGTCTCCCTGCGGAATGCCTGTTGCACCGATTGGCCCAACCAATTTGAGCTGCGGCGCCGTCGCGGGAATTATGCAGCGAAATCGTCGACCCGCATGCGGGCCGTCGCCCCTGGAGCGAGACATGAACGAAAGGCAGTACCCCGCCGCCGTCCCCGCGCACGTCTATCTGTTCGCGACCTGCCTGGTCGACCTGTTCGTCCCCGAAGCGGGGCTCGACGCGGTCCGCCTGCTGGAACGCGAAGGGTTGACCGTCCACTATCCGCGCGGCCAGAGCTGCTGCGGGCAGCCGGCCTACAGCAGCGGCAATCCCGACGAAGCGCGCCGCGTCGCGGCCGCGCAGCTCGACCTGTTCGCCGAGCCGTGGCCCGTGATCGTGCCGTCCGGCTCGTGCGCGGGCATGATCCGGCACCATTGGCCGGCGCTGTTCGCCGATGATCCCGTCAACGGCCCGAAGGCGCGTGCGATTGCCGACCGGACCTACGAACTCGCGGAATTCCTCGTCCATGTGCTCCACGTACGGCTCGACGCGGCCACGGCTGGTGCCGGCCCCGACGAGCGCGTCGTGCTGCACACGTCGTGCGCGGCACGCCGCGAGATGGGCACGCGCGTACACGGTGTCGCGCTCGTCGACGCGCTGCCGGGCGTCACGCGCATCGAACACGCACGCGAATCCGAATGCTGCGGCTTCGGCGGCACGTTCTCGCTGAAACATCCGGACATCTCCGGCGCGATGGTGCGCGACAAGGTCGCGTCGGCCTGCGCGACCGGCTGCGACCGGCTCGTGTCCGCAGACTGCGGCTGCCTGCTGAACATCGGCCACGCGGCGGCCAAGGCCGGCGCGCCGCTGCCGGTCGAGCATCTCGCGAGCTTCCTGTGGCGCCGCACGGCCGGCGCCGCATCGTTGCGCGGAGACAAGCAATGAGCGCGCGCGCCGCCATCCTCGCGCGTCTGCGCACGGCCGCCCCGGGCGTCGCCGCGACGGCCGCCCCCGCGCTCGACGCAAGCATCGACACGCATTACGCCATGCGCCGCGCGTCGGCCGAACGCGACCCGCAGGCGCTCGCGCAGGCCATGCAGGCCGCACTGACCGCGTCGCACGCGGACGTGTGGTGCGCAAGCGCCGACGCATGGCCCGCGCAGCTTGCCGCGCGCCTTGCCGACGCCCGCGTGCGCCGCTTGCTGCTCGACCCGGCCCGCGCGGAAGCCGCGGCGCTCGCCCGCGCACTGCCCGATACGGTCGCGCTCGTGCCGTTCGACCGGCCGATCGACGCATGGAAGGCCGAACTGTTCGACACGATCGACGCGGGCTTCACCGTCGCGCGCTCGGGCATCGCGGCGACCGGCACCGTCGTCCTCGCACCCGATGCCGGCACGCCGCGCACGGTGTCGCTGGTGCCGCCGCTGCACATCGCGCTCGTCCACGCGAACACGCTGCATGCGGACCTGCACGCGGCCGTGCACGCGGAGCGCTGGCACGCCGGCATGCCGACCAACCTCGTGCTGGTGTCGGGGCCGTCGAAGACCTCCGACATCCAGCAGACGCTCGCCTATGGCGCACACGGCCCGCGCCGCCTGTGGGTCGTGATCGTTACCGATTCGGCGGCCGCCCCGTCGGCCGCACCCGCCAGCGAGGAGCAGCCGCGATGAGCGAACAGACACTGCAATTCGTCGCCCCCGGCGACTTCAAGGCCCGCGCACGCGCCGCACTCGACGATCCCGCGTTGCGCCAGAGCTTCCGCGGCGCGATGGACTTCCTGCAGGGCAAGCGCGCGACGCAGTTTCCCGACGACACCGAACTGCAGCAGCTGCGCGATCTCGGCGAAGCCGTCCGCCAACATGCGCTCGCGCAACTGCCCGCGCTGCTCGAACGGCTGGAGACGAAGCTCACCGAAGCCGGCGTGCACGTGCACTGGGCCGAGACGGCCGCCGACGCGAACGCGATCGTGCTCGGCATCGCGCAGGCGAAGAAGGCGCGCCGCGTGATCAAGGGCAAGTCGATGGCGAGCGAGGAAATCGAGCTGAACCATTACCTCGCGGAGCACGGCGTCGACTGCATCGAATCCGACATGGGCGAGTTCATCGTGCAGCTCGCGGGCGAGAAGCCGTCGCACATCGTGATGCCGGCGATCCACAAGACGCGCGGCGACATTGCCGAACTGTTCGAGGCACACATCCCCGGCACGCGCTATACGGAAGATGTCGACGAACTGATCCAGACCGGCCGGCACGCGCTGCGCCGCGCGTTCGCCGAAGCGGACATCGGCCTGTCCGGCGTCAATTTCGCGGCGGCCGACACGGGCACCCTGTGGCTCGTCGAGAACGAAGGCAACGGCCGCCTGTCGACGACGGTGCCCGATACGCACATCGCGATCATGGGGATCGAGAAGGTCGTCGAGAAGCTCGAGCACATCGTGCCGCTGTCGAGCCTGCTCACGCGCTCGGCCACCGGCCAGGCGATCACGACCTACTTTAACCTGATCTCGGGCCCGCGCCGCGACGGCGAACGCGACGGCCCGCGCGAGCTGCATCTCGTGCTGCTCGACAACGGCCGCACGCAGGCCTATGCGGACGAACAGCTGCGTGCGACGCTGCAATGCATCCGCTGCGGCGCGTGCATGAACCACTGCCCCGTCTACACGCGCATCGGCGGCCACGCGTACGGCACGACCTACCCGGGCCCGATCGGCAAGATCATCTCGCCGCACCTGCTCGGCCTCGACGCGACGGCCGACCTGCCGACCGCATCGACGCTGTGCGGCGCATGCGGCGAGGTCTGCCCGGTGCGGATCCCGATCCCGCAACTGCTCGTGCGGCTGCGCACCGAGGCGAACCGCAAGCCCGACGAATCCGTCGCGCACCCGCTGCGCGGCCAGGGCGCGAACTACAACCGCGCGGAAGACCTCGTGTGGCGCTTCTGGTCGGGCGCGTTCGCGCATCCGCGCGCGTACCGCGCGTTCCGCTGGGCCGCGACGCGCCTGCATGCGCTGACGCCCGCGAAACAGATGGGCTGGACGCAGCACCGCACGCCGCTCGAACCGGCACCGCGCAGCCTGTCCGACCTGCTGCGCGCACGCGGCCAGCCCGAATAGCGCAGCCGCTTTCAAAGCCGTACCCCTAACAATCCATGGAGGAGACACCCATGCAGGTTTGGCATCAGATCTACACCCCGCTCGGCAGCCTCGGGCTGTCGGCATTCGTCGCGGCGATTCCGATCATCTTCTTTTTCATCGCGCTCGCCGCGCTGCGGATGAAAGGCCATGTCGCGGCCGCGATCACGCTGCTGCTGGCGCTCGGCGTCGCGATTCTCGCGTACGGAATGCCCGTGCCGCAGGCGCTTGCCGCAGCCGGCTTCGGCTTCGCCTACGGCCTGTGGCCGATCGCGTGGATCATCGTCGCGGCCGTGTTCCTGTACAAGATCGTCGTGAAGACCGGCCAGTTCGAGATCATCCGCGCGTCCGTGCTGTCGATCACCGACGACCAGCGCCTGCAGATGCTGCTGATCGGTTTCTCGTTCGGCGCGTTCCTCGAAGGCGCCGCCGGCTTCGGCGCGCCCGTCGCGATCACGGCCGCGCTGCTCGTCGGCCTCGGCTTCAAGCCGCTGCATGCGGCCGGACTGTGTCTGATTGCAAACACCGCGCCGGTCGCGTTCGGCGCGATGGGCATTCCGATCATCGTCGCCGGCCAGGTGACGGGCATCGACGCATTCCACATCGGCGCGATGGCCGGCCGCCAGTTGCCGCTGCTGTCGCTCGCGGTGCCGTTCTGGCTCGTGTTCATGATGGACGGGCTGCGCGGCGTGCGGCAGACCTGGCCGGCCGCGCTCGTCGCGGGCGGCAGCTTCGCGCTCACGCAGTACTTCACGTCGAACCACATCGGGCCCGAGCTGCCGGACATCACGTCGTCGCTCGTCAGCCTCGTCGCGCTCGCGGCGTTCCTGAAGGTGTGGCAGCCGCGCACCGCGAAACAGCCGGCCGGCGGCCTCGTCGCGTCCGGCGGCGGTGCGGCGCTGGCCTGGTTCGGTGCGGGCGGCAGCGGCTTCGGCGCGAGCCGGCAGGCGTCGCCGTATACGCTCGCGCAGACGATGCGCGCGTGGTCGCCGTTCCTGATCCTGACGGCCGTGGTCACCGTCTGGAGCATCGCGCCGTTCAAGGCGCTGTTCGCCGCGCACGGCGCGCTCGCGTCGACTGTGCTGAAGTTCCATGTGGCCGGGCTCGACCAGCTCGTCGTGAAGACCGCGCCGATCGCCGCGACGCCGAAGGCGCTCGAAGCGGTGCTGAAGATCGATCTGCTCTCGGCGGTCGGCAGCGCGATCCTCGTGACCGCGCTGATCTCGATGGCGCTGTTGCGGATGAAGCCGCGCGACGCGCTCGGCACGTTCGGCGAAACACTGAAGGAACTGACGCGCCCGATCCTGTCGATCGGCCTCGTGCTCGCGTTCGCGTTCGTCGCGAACTACTCGGGGATGTCGTCGACACTCGCGCTGATGCTGGCCGCGACGGGCGCCGCCTTCCCTTTCTTCTCGCCGTTCCTCGGCTGGCTCGGCGTGTTCCTGACGGGCTCGGATACGTCGTCGAACGCGCTGTTCTGCTCGCTGCAGCAGGCCACCGCCCATCAGCTCGGCCTGCCCGAAACGCTCGCGGTCGCCGCGAACACGACGGGCGGCGTGACCGCGAAGATGATCTCGCCGCAGTCGATCGCGGTCGCATGCGCGGCGACGGGCCTCGTCGGCAAGGAGTCCGAGCTGTTCCGCTTCACGGTGCGCCACAGCCTGCTGTTCGCGGTGATCGTCGGGTTGATCACGCTCGTGCAGGCGTATGTGCTGCCGGGAATGGTGCCGTAAGCGGCGCGCAGGCAGGCCTCAAAAACAAAACCCCACGCCCGGACGAGCGTGGGGTTTTTCCTGTCGCGCAGCGATCGCCGGCACGGGCAGGCGATGCGTGATGCGCGTGGCGCGATCAGCTGCCCTTCGCGATGCGATCCTGGATGTGCTGCGCACGGCTCGACGACGACGGGTGCGAGCTCATCATCGAGCTCTTGCCGCCGTCCAGCTGCGCGAGCTTCTGGAACGCGGTGACGAGGCCCTTCTGGTTCATGCTCTTCTGCTTCATCAGGTCGAACGAGTAGTCGTCCGCCGCGCTTTCCTGCGTCTGCGAGAATTGCGCGTTGATGAACTTCTCGGTGATGTCGCCGAGCTGCGAGCTCGACAGGGCCGCCACGCCCGGCGATGCCGCGCCGGCCGCGGTGCGCGCCGCGCTCACCGCGTACGCCGTCTGCATCGCCTTCTTCGAGTGACCCAGTGCAACGTGGCCCATTTCATGACCGATCACGCCGCGCAGCTCGTCGTCGTTCATCATGTCCATCAGGCCGCTGTACACGCGCACGCAGCCGTTGCCCATCGCCCACGCGTTGACGTCCTTGGTCATGTAGACCTTGTAGTTGATCTTCTGGCCGTTCAGCGTCATGTCGCCGAAGCCCTTCATCACCTTCGTCAGGCGCTTCGCGTACGCGCTGTTCGCCGGTGCGATCTTCGACTCGGCGTCGCTGGACTTGCACGATTCGTTCGACAGTGCGGCGATGTCGCTGTCCGACAGCGTCGCCGCCTTGTACAGGTTGGTCCCCGCCGACGCCAGGCTGTTCGCGTCAAGGCTCTGTACCCCGCCGCATGCGCTCAACAGGAACGCCACGCCACACGCTGCCACCGCTTTCTTGAGTTGCATCCCGGAATCCCTCGATAGTTGTATTTGGGAGCGGCGATTTTGCATAATCCGGCAGAAAATTACCAGATGTTTACATCGGATGACACACTCATTACTCGACGAATCGAAACGATGCGGCGCTTGGCTGCCGAATTGACGACGGAAAATGCAGCAATCGCCGCGCTCGGGCGGCGATCGGGCAGGAAAACGGGCGGGCTACCGCTCAGGCGGTCTGGTCGCGGCGACGCGTCAGCCGCCGTGCGACCAGCATCGGCAGCCGCACCGCGAAGCCGGTGAACAGGCGCAGGTGCATCCACGCGAGCAGCGCGTTGTCACGGCCATAGTGAAAGTGCGAGACGCCGCCCTCGTGCCGGCCGAAATAGCGTACCGGCGCGTCGATGCGGATCGGGCGCACGCCGGCCCAGCACAGCCGCACGGCCGCTTCGGGATCGAAGTCGAAACCGCGCATCCACGGCTGGCGCCGCATGATCGCCGCGAGCGGCGCGACCGGATACACGCGAAACCCGTAAAGCGAATCGCCGATGCCGGCCCACAGCGTCTCGAGGTCGGCCCAGGCGTTCGACAGCCGGCGGCCCTGCACGCGCAACTGCGGCGCGCTCGCGTCGAACTTCGGCACGCCGAGCACCATCGCGTCGGGCGCGGCCTGCGAGGCGGCCATGAAGGCGGGAATCAGGTCGGCCGGATGCTGGCCGTCGGAATCCATCGTCAGCACGTGCGTGAAGCCGCTCGCGGCCGCCGCGTCGAGCCCCGCGAGCACCGCGGCGCCCTTGCCGCGATTCTCCGGCAGCACGATCACGCGCAGGCCGGGATCGCGCTCGGCCATCGCCTGCAGCCGTTCGGCGCTGCCGTCGGTGCTGCCGTCGACGACGACCCACACCGGGTTCCACTGCGCGCGCGCAGCGCGCACGGTCGTGTCGACCTTGACGCCCGGGTTGTAGCTCGGGATCAGCACGAGATGGGTGGACGAGGCGTGCAGCTTGGACATGGAAACAGCCGATTGCGAAGTCGGAGATCCTGACAAAAGTTTATGACTTGCCGGCGAACGGCGGCAGGTTTCGTCGACCAGGACATCGTCGACGCCGTGCGCCGATTGTCGGATCGTGAGGTTCTCGCGTTTCATGACAGCCACTCCATTGCATGCCCGGCGCTGGCCTCGATCTCGACCAGCAGGTCGTCGCGGCACACGTCCGCGTGAACGAACAGCGGCCGCACGTGAGGGCCGGCCGCGTCGCGCAGCACCCGCCCGATCGCGGCCAGCGCCGCGGCATCGCCGGCGTCGCGCACGTAGACGCGATAGCCCAGGTCGGCGAGCGAGAACGGGCCATGCCCCTGCCGCGCGGCCTGCTCGAGCACGGCAGCGAGGTTCGCGACCGTCTCGTGCGTCTGCGCGACGACGTCGTCGTGATGCACGGTGCGGTGCCCGACGATGCTCGCTGTGCCCGATACGAACAGCACCGGCGCCGCGTCGCCATCGGCCCATGCGGCAGCGCGCGCGAACGTCGGCGCACGCGGGCCGTACTGCGCCGGGTAGTGGTACGCGCTGACCTGGCGCGGATTCTCGACCGGATCGGCCGGCGTGCGGCTCGCGAGGAAATGGATCGCGAGCGGCGCGGCCGGCGGCGCATCGCCGGCGACCGGCACGACCGAGCCGAGCGCGCACGCGGCCGGCACGCCGCCCGTCAACGCACGACGGCACGCGTCGAACGCATGCTGGCGGCCGATATTGAACTGACGATAGCGCTCGACGCCGAACTGCACCGCGTTGATCGCCGGCACCGTATTCCAGATACGCAGCGGATGCGGCATGCCGAGCGCATCGAGCAGGTCGAACAGCATGCGGTAGGCATCGAACGTCGCGCGCTCGAGCGGCGTACCGCCGTCGTGCCGGGCGTCGTGCGTCGCGTGCGCCTCGCTCAGGACGATGCTGCCGAACACGAGGCCTGCCGTTTCGCTGTAGCGGTAGTGCAGCGCGCCGTGCCGTTCGCTGCGCAGGTCGTGCGCATCGCATTGCCAGATCTCGCAGACGGCATCGTCCGGCGCGGCATCGGCGCCGAGCAGCGCCATCTGCACCGGTGCGACCGGCAGGTGGGGCACGCGATCGGCGAGCAACCGTTGCGCCGCATCGGCATGCGAGCCGGCCGCGCCGATGCACACCGCACCCAGCGCGCCCGGCACGACGTGCTCGAGTCGTGCATCGTCCAGCAACGCGACGAGCCGCGCATGGCTCATCTGGACGAGTCGCAGTGCACGGTCGCCGCCGCGCGCGAACGGCGCGGTGGCGGACGGCAGCGAACACGGGCGCCGTTCGGCGTCGACTGGATGCACGGACACTTCGATTTCCTCACTATGCGGCGCAGGCCGCGCGGCAACGCGGCCCTGTGCCGCGTTGCGTTACTCGACGGACGCGGTGCGCGTCGTCACGCGAGCCCGCCGTTGACGGACAGCACCTGCCCCGTCACATAGGCCGCGGCGTCGGACACGAGATACGCGACCATCGCCGCGACTTCGTCGGGCCGGCCCGCGCGTTGCGCAGGCACGAGCTGCTTGATGCGTTCGGCGGGGAACGCCTGTTCGGCCATCGGCGATTCGATGATGCCGGGCGCTACCGCGTTCACGGTAATGCCGCGCGACGCGAGCTCCAGCGACAGCGACTTCGTCGCGCCGATCAGCCCAGCCTTCGCGGCCGCGTAGTTGACCTGCCCGCGGTTGCCGGTCACGCCGGCCACCGACGCAATGTTGACGATCCGCCCGCGCCGCGTGCGGATCATCGGCAACAGCAGCGGCTGCGTGACGTTGAAAAAGCCGTTGAGCGTCACGTCGATCACGCTGTGCCACTGCCCGCGCGACATGCCGGCCATCGGCGCGTCGTCGTGAATGCCCGCGTTGTTGACGAGGATCTGCACCGGCGACTCGTCGATGAACGGCTTCAACGCGGCGAGCGTCGCATCGGCGTCGGTCACGTCGAACGCGATCGCGTGCGCGGTGCCGCCGGCCGCCACGATCTGCTGCGCGACGGCCTCCGCCTGCGCGAGATGGCGGTTCGCATGCACCCACACTTCATGGCCGGCCTGCGCGAGCGCCGCGCAGATCGCCTGCCCGAGTGCGCCGCTGCCGCCCGTCACGAGCGCCCGCATCGAATTGCTCCGTTCATCGCGTTTCACCTCGATCGACGCGGCGTCGATTCGTCCTTCGCTCGCCGCCGCGTACCGTCATTCACTGCGCGCCGCCGTCACTTCGTGCGATGCGCGGCGACGTACGCAGCCAGCGCGCCGAGCGTCGCAAAGATCTTCTGGTTGTCCGGATTGTCCGAGCGCAGCTCGAAGCCGTATTTCTTCGAGATCAGCAGCGCGATTTCCAGGATGTCGATGGAGTCGAGCCCGAAACCTTCGCCATACAGCGGGGTGTCGGCCGTCACTGTATCGAGCGGGACGTCTTCGAGATTCAGTTCGCCGATGATCAGCGTGGCGAGCTCTTGTTCCAGTGCGTTCATCATGCGTGCGGGCAGGCGGCCCATGGCAGCGGGAGGCGCCCGGAAACGGCAACCGTCGTGCACGCCCGGCGCGTGCAAATCTCCGTCCCTCCGGCGTCTGCCGGCTTCCCCGCCTGCGTTATCTGGGGATTGTTTGTAAAAGTTACGCGGATTCTAGACGAAGGGTATCGGGCCGTATACCGCGAATGGTTACAGACTGGCGAGCCGGCGTCGCGGCCCGTTTCGGCACACGAATGCACGAGACGCTTGAGCCGCTTTGGATGGAAATGGACCGACCCCGCGAAACCGTTCGCCCGGTGCCATACAATCGGTTACAAAACCCGGTCGCACCGGCTCCGAACACGCCGTGCCGCGGCCCTAAAATGAGCGTGCCCGACCACCGGCCCGGACCCGCGTCCCGGCCGCCATTCATATGATGTTTGACGGCCCGACACGACGTGTCCGGCCACGATCCGCCCGATGTCTCCAGTCATGCCGCGTCCTCCGTTCCGCTCCGTTCCGGTTCGCCCGCCCGTCCGCCGCCATGCCGCGGCCGCCGGCCCGTGCCCGCGCCGTGCGCACGGGGGTAGCCGATGAGCAGGCTGCTGTCCGTCCTGCGCGGCACCGCGGCAGTCGGCGCCGTGGCGGCCTACCAGGTGGGCGCGCACTACGCGACCGCGACGCCGGGCGCGCACGGCTTCGGCCTCGCGATGGCGCTCGTGCCGCCGCTGCTGCTCGCGCTCGGCGCGGCGCTGCGTTCGCCGCGGCGCGCATGGCTCGCGCCGGCTTGGCTGCTGGCGGCCGCCGCGCTGTGGGCTGCGCGCGCGCCGCTCGCGCAGCACTTCGAATGGGGCCTGTATCTGGAACACGCGAGCTTCAACCTCGCGATGGCGCTGCTGTTCGGCCGCACGCTCGCCGCCGGCCAGGTGCCGCTGTGCACGCGCTTCGCGGCGATGATCCACGGCACGGTCACGCCGGCCGTCGCAGGTTATACGCGGCAGATCACGCTCGCGTGGACGCTGTTCTTCGTCGCGACCGCCGCCGTGTCGACGCTGCTGTTCGCGACCGCGCCGATCGTCACGTGGTCGACGTTCGCGAACTACCTGTCGCTGCCGCTCGTCGCCGTGATGTTCGCCGCCGAGCATGCGTGCCGGCGTTTCGCACTGCCGCACGAACCGCGGCCGCGGATGGCCGACGCGGTGCGCGCCTATCGCGCGACGACACACGCGTCGCAGGCGTCACGATGAATTCATGACCGGTGTGCCGCCGCGCACGCGGCCGCACCGGCCTTCGCTCCCGTTTTGACCGATTTATGCCGACTCACCCGCTGGTATTTCATTCCTCGCCGGACCAGACGATCGCCTGGCGCGACGGCACGCCCGTCACCGTGCGCACGTTCGTCGCCGACGTCGCGCGCGTGGCCGCCGCGCTGCCCGCCGGCGGCCACGTGTTCAACGTGTGCCGCGACCGCTACCGTTTCGCGGTCAGCCTGTGCGCGGCGCTCGTCGCCGGCAAGATCAGCCTGCTGCCGTCGACGCACACGCCGGAAATGGTCCGCCAGCTCGCCTCGTTTGCACCCGACGCGTTCTGCCTGCACGACGCATCCGACTGCGCGATCGACCTGCCGCGCTTCGCGTATCCCGACGCCGCGCCCGGCGAGCTGGAAAGCGATGCGCCGTTCGCCATCCCGCAGATCGATGCGGCGCGGATCATGGCGTACGTGTTCACGTCCGGCTCGACCGGCGCGCCGGTGCCGCACCGCAAGACCTGGGGTTTCCTGGTCGGCTGCGTGCGCGCGGCGGCCGACCGCCTCGGGCTGCTCGACGGCCGCGCGGCCGCGCTGATCGGCACGGTGCCCGCGCAGCACATGTACGGCTTCGAATCGACGGTGCTGCTCGCGCTGATCGGCGGGCTCGCGTTCAGCAACCGCCAGCCGTTCTACCCGGTCGACATCCGCGACGAACTCGACGCGATCCCGCAACCGCGCGTGCTCGTCACGTCGCCGATCCACCTGCGCGCGCTGCTGTCCGCCGGCCACGCGCTGCCGCCGGCGGCGCTCGTGCTGTCGGCCACCGCGCCGCTGTCGGAAAAGCTCGCATGCGAAGCCGAGGCCGCGCTCGACGCGCCGCTCGTCGAGATCTACGGCAGCACCGAGACCGGCCAGATCGCGACCCGCCGCACGTCGCGGGGCGCGGCATGGGAGCTGTTCCCGGACATCCGTCTCGACGCGCGCGACGAACCGGACGGCGACGACAGCGGACCGACCGTATGGGTGTCGGGCGGACACGTGGAAGCGCCCGTGCCGATGGGCGATGCGCTCGAACTGCTCGGCGACGGCCGGTTCCTGCTGCACGGCCGCAAGGCCGACCTCGTCAACATCGCCGGCAAGCGCACGTCGCTCGCGTACCTGAACCACCAGCTCAACGCGATTGCCCAGGTGGTCGACGGCGTGTTCTTCATGCCCGACGAAGCCGCACCGGCGCACGGCGACACGCACCTCGAGCCGGTCACGCGCCTCGTCGCGCTCGTCGTCGCGCCGACGCTCACGGCCGCCGATCTGCAGCGTGCGCTGCGCGAGCGCATCGATCCCGCGTTCATGCCGCGCCCGCTCGTGTTCGTCGACGCGCTGCCGCGCAACGAAACGGGCAAGCTGCCGCGCGACGTGCTGGCCGCGCTCGTCGCGCAGCATGCGCGCGCCGCGGCCGCGCCGATGCCCGAACGCGACACGGCCGCCGCGCCCGCACTCGCGTTCACGGTTCCCGCCGACCACCCGGCGCTGCCCGGCCACTTCCCCGGCCATCCGGTCGTGCCGGGCGTCGTGCTGCTCGATCACGCGATCCACGCGATCGGCACGGCGCTGAACCGCCCGCTGCACGCGTGGCGGCTCGGTTCCGCGAAATTCCTGAGCCCGGTCGCGCCGGGCGAACCGCTCGATCTCGCGTACGACGCCGCGGCCAGCGGCGCGATCCGCTTCACGCTGCGCGCCGGGTCGCGCGAGGTCGCGACCGGCGTGCTGTCCGCGCCGCCGGCCGCGCAGGACGGCACGCAGCCATGAAGCGCACCGCGTGGGCCGAACGCCAGGAGCGCAGCAACGCCGGTTTGCTGCGCACGATGACGTGGATTTCGCTGCGCTTCGGCCGGTCGCGCGCGCGCATCGTGCTGCACCTGATCGCGACGTACTTCGTGCTGTTCTCGCCGGTCGCGTGCGCCGCGTCGCGCGACTACCTGCGCCGCGTGCTCGGCCGCCCCGCGCGCTGGCGCGACGTGTACCGGCACGTGTTCACGTTCGCGGCGACGATCCACGACCGCGTCTACCTGATGAACGGGCGCTTCGACCTGTTCGACATCCGGCTGCACGGCGAGACGCTCGTCGACGATGCGCTCGCGGGCGGCCGAGGCGCGTTCCTGATGGGCGCGCACCTCGGCAGCTTCGAGGTCGTGCGCGCGATCGGCCGCACGCACCCGGACCTGCGCGTCGTCGTCACGATGTACGAGAAGAACGCGCGCAAGATCAACGCGACGCTCGCCGCGGTGAACCCGGCCGCCAAGCCGGAAGTGATTCCGCTCGGGCAGGTCGACTCGATGCTGAAGGTGCGTGAACGCCTCGACGCGAACTGCATGGTCGGCATGCTCGCCGACCGCACGCTGCTCGACGACGCGGCCGCGTCGCTACGGCGGCTGCCGCTGCTCGGCGCGCCGGCCGCGTTCCCGCTCGGGCCGCTGTACATGGCCGCGATGCTGAAGCGCCCGGTGATCTTCATGACGGGCCTCTATCGCGACGGCAACCGCTACGACGTGCACTTCGAGACACTCGCCGACTTCTCCGAGGTGCGGCGCGACACGCGCGCCGCGGCCGTCGACGCGGCACTCGCGCGCTACGTCGCGCTGCTCGACAAGTACTGCCGCGCGGCGCCGTACAACTGGTTCAACTATTTCGATTTCTGGCAAGGCGGCGATGCCGCGGCCGCGCGCCGCGACACGGCGCACGCCGGTGCCGACCTGGCCGCCACGAGGGATTCCGACGCATGACCACCGCTCGCCGCCTTCCGCTTCCATTCGCGCTGCACCGCGCCGCCCGCCTGCTCGCCGCCACCGCCGCCGCGATCGCGCTGGCCGTGCCCGCGCACGCGGCCGATACGGCACCGGCATGGAACCTCGACCGGCTGATGTCGACGCTCGCGCAGCACAAGTCGGGACGCGCGACGTTCACCGAGACGAAATACCTGTCGATCGCCACCCAGCCGGTCGAATCGTCCGGCGAGCTCGTGTTCGTCGCGCCCGATCATCTCGAAAAGCACACGCTGAGCCCGAAGCCCGAACACCTCGTCGTCGACGGCGACATGCTCACGGTCGAGCGCAACAACCGCAAGTTCACGCTCGCGCTCGCGCGCTATCCGGAACTCGGCGCGTTCATCGACAGCATCCGCGCGACGCTCGCCGGCAACCGCTTCGCGCTCGAACAGGTGTACAAGGTCGCGCTGTCCGGGCGCGGCGACGACTGGACGCTGACGCTCACGCCGCTCGACTCGCGGATGCTGAAGGTCGTCAGCACGATCACGCTCGACGGCACGCGCGACGTATTGCGCAGCGTCGCGATCCGGCAGGCCGACGGCGATCATTCGGTGATGCGCCTGCAACCCGTCGCCGCGAGCCCGAACTGATGGACGAACGCACGCGCCCCTCCCCCGTCGCTCGCCGCCTGCACGCATGGCGGCAGCGTGCGGTGCTCGTGTGGCTGCTCGCGCTCGTCGCGTGCGGCGTCGCGATCGGGCGCGCGCACTTCACGGCCGACCTGTCCGCGTTCCTGCCGGGTTCACCGAGCGCCGGGCAGCGCGTGCTCGTCGACCAGTTGCGCGACGGCATCGTGTCGCGGCTGATCCTCGTCGCGATCGACGGCGGCGATGCGGCCACCCGCGCCGCCCTGTCGCGGCGCGTCGCCGGCGCACTTCGCACCGATCCGCAATTCGCGGCCGTGCACAACGGCGAAGCCGCGAGCGACGCGCGCGACCGGCAATTCGTGTTCGATCACCGCTACCTGCTGAGCCCGGCCGTCACGCCGCAGCGCTTCAGCGCCGACGGCCTGCACCAGGCGCTCGGCGACAGCCTCGACCTGCTGAGTTCGTCGGCCGGCCTCGTCGCCAAGGCGATGCTGCCGCACGACCCGACCGGCGAAGTCAGCGCGCTCGTCGACCAGCTCGACAGCGCGGCCCAGCCGGCGAGCCGCGACGGCGTATGGGCATCGCGCGACGGCGCGCGCGCGGTGCTCGTCGTGCAGACGGCCGCCGCCGGCTCCGATACCGACGCGCAGGCACGCGCGATCGACACGGTGCGCCGCGCGTTCGCCGCAGCGCAGCAGGCCACGCCGAATGCGGCCGCGACGGCGCTCGCGATGACCGGCCCAGGCGTGTTCTCGGTCGACACGCGCGACACGATCCGGCACGACGTCGAGCGCCTGTCGACGGCGAGCGTCGTACTGATCGTCGCGCTGCTGCTGACGCTGTACCGTTCGCCGCGCACGCTCGCGCTCGGGCTGCTGCCGGTGCTGACGGGCGTCGCGGCCGGGATCGCGGCGGTCGGCATCGCGTTCGGCACGGTCCACGGGCTCACGCTCGGCTTCGGCACGACGCTGATCGGCGAAGCCGTCGACTATTCGATCTACCTGTTCGTGCAGTCGGCGCAGGCCGGCACGCGCGGCACCACGCGCCCGGGCGACGCGACGCGCGCCTGGGTCGCCGCGTACTGGCCGACGATCAGGCTCGGCGTACTGACGTCCGTGTGCGGTTTCGCGTCGATGCTGTTCTCCGGATTCCCGGGCCTCGTGCAGCTCGGGCTGTATTCGATCGTCGGGCTGACGGCCGCCGCGCTCGTCACGCGCTTCGTGCTGCCGCACCTGCGCGGCGAGCAGGTCGCGATCCGCGACGTGTCGCGCATCGGCGCGGTGCTTGCACGCGCGGCCGATGCCGCGCCGCGGCTGCGCTGGCCGCTTGCCGTGCTCGTGGTCGCCGCGATCGTGACGCTCGTCCTGCATCGCGACGGGCTGTGGAGCCGCGAGCTCGCCGCGCTCAGCCCCGTGCCGGCGCAGGCGCAGGCACTCGACGCGCGGCTGCGCGCCGACGTCGGCGCGCCCGACGTGCGCTACCTCGTCGTGATTGCCGCGCCGACCGAACAAGCCGCGCTCGAAGGCGCGGAGAAAGTGGCCGCGCAGTTGCAGCCGCTCGTCGACCAGGGTGCGCTCGCCGGTTTCGAAAGCCCCGCGCGCTACCTGCCGAGCGACGCCGCGCAGCGCACGCGCATCGCGAGCCTGCCGGATGCGAACGTGCTCGCCGCCCGGATGCGCGACGCCGTCGCGAACCAGCCGATCGCGGTGAAGCCCGACCTGTTCGCGCCGTTCGTCGCCGACGTCGATGCCGCGCGCCACGCCCCGCTGCTGACGCGCGCGGACCTGCGCGGCACGTCGATGGCGCTCGCCGTCGATGCGCTGCTGACCGAACGCGACGGCCGCTGGAGCGCGATGCTGTCGCTGCGCGCGCCGGATGCCGCGCGCACCGCACCGCCGGCGTCCGGCCTCGATGCCACGCCGATTCGCGCGGCCGTCGAGCGCGCGGGCGTGCCCGATGCGCTGTTCGTCGACATGAAGGCCGAAGCCGATCGCCTGTACGTGAGCTACGTGCACGAGGACATCCGGCTGTCGCTCGCGGGGTTTGCCGCGATCGCCGTGCTGATGCTGGTCGCGCTGCGTTCACCGCGCCTGGCCGTGCGTGCGCTCGCGCCGCTCGTCGCGGCCGTGCTGGTGGTGACGGCCGGCTTCGCGCTGGCCGGCGTGCAGCTGACGATCCTGCACCTCGTCGGGATGCTGCTGATCGTCGCGGTCGGCTCGAACTACGCGCTGTTCTTCTGCAAGCGCGACGACGCGCAGCCCGTGACGCCCTGCACGCTCGTGTCGCTGCTGATCGCGAACCTCGCGACCGTCGCCGGCTTCGGGCTGCTCGCGCTGTCGCGCGTGCCGCTGCTCGAAACCTTCGGGCTGACCGTCGGCCCCGGCGCGATGCTCGCGCTCGCATTCGCGGCGATTCTCGCGCCGCGTGCGTCGGCGCCCGGCGAGCGTCATCGACGGAGTCCGGCATGAACGCGCCGTCGTCCATTCCATCGCATCCGGCCGGCGAGATGCGCCGCTGGAAACCGACGCCGCTGATCGCGGGGACGGCCGTACTGCATGCGGGTGCGGCGGCCGCCGTGGTCGCGCAACCGGCCACGTGGCCGTGGGCCGTCGGCGGCGTGGTCGCGTCGCATCTCGCGCTGACGGCCGCCGGGCTGTGGCCGCGCAGCGTGCTGCTCGGCCCGAACTGGACGCGCCTGCCGGCGGGCACCGGCCGCAAGATCGCACTGACGATCGACGACGGCCCCGACCCGGACGTCACGCCGCGCGTGCTCGACCTGCTCGACCGTCACGACGCGCGTGCGACGTTCTTCTGCATCGGCGATCTCGCGCGCCGTCATCCGCAGTGGATCGAGGCGATCGTCGCGCGCGGCCATGCGATCGAGAATCACAGCCAGCGACACCGGCATACGTTCTCGCTGTCGGGGCCCGCCGCGCTGCGGCGCGAGATCGCGGCCGCGCAGCAGACGCTGACCGAGATCGCCGGCACGCGCCCGCTGTTCTTCCGCGCGCCGGCCGGATTGCGCAATCCGTTTCTCGAACCGGTGCTGTGCGAACTCGGCCTGCAGCTCGCCAGCTGGACGCGGCGCGGCTTCGACACGCGCGCGCGCGATGCCGCGACCGTCACGCGCCGCCTGCTGCACGGACTCGACGCGCGCGACATCCTGCTGGTGCACGACGGTCACGCGGCACGCGATGCGCGCGGCGAACCGGTCGTGCTCGACGTGCTGCAGGCGGTGTTGCGTGCAGCCGCCGATGCGCAGCTGCACTGGACCACGCTGCGCGCGGCGCTCGCGCCCGAACCGCCCGGCCAGCCGGGCCAGTCGGGCGGTTCGGCACCCCCGTTTGATAAAATCTGACCTCGAACGGCGCGCTCGCCAGCCCTGCTGCGGCGCCCGTTCCGGCCACCGGATGCGACCCTCGTGAAACCTCTCCTGCTCTCGCACTTCACCGCCACCAGCTGCATCGGCCGCGGCCTCGACGCGACCCGCGACGCGCTCCGCCACGCTCGCGGCGGGCTGACGCCGTGCAACTTCGAGCGCGCGGACCTCGACACGTGGATCGGCGCGGTGGACGGCGTCGACGCGCAACCCGTGCGCAACGATCTCGCCGACTTCGAATGCCGCAACAACCGCCTCGCGCAGCTCGGCCTGACGCAGGACGGCTTCGACACCGCCGTCGCGGCGGCCGTCGCGCGCTACGGCGCGGCACGCGTCGGCGTGTTCATCGGCACGAGCACGGCCGGCATCCTTGAAACCGAGCACGCGTACCAGCGGCGCGATCCGGCCAGCGGCGCGCTGCCGGCCGGCTTCCGCTATGCGCAGACGCACAACCCGTATTCGCCGGCTGCGTTCGTGCGCGCGTATTTCGCGTTGCGCGGGCCGGCGATGGCGATCTCGTCCGCGTGTTCGTCCGGCGCGAAGGTGTTCGGCTCAGCACGGCGCATGATCGAGGCCGGGCTGATCGATGCGGCCGTCGTCGGCGGCGTCGACTCGCTGTGCCTGACCACGCTGTACGGCTTCAATTCGCTCGAACTGCTGTCGCGCCGGCCGTGCCGGCCGTTCGACGTCGCACGCGACGGCATCTCGATCGGCGAGGCCGCCGCGTTCGCGCTCGTCGAGCGCCTGCCCGAGCCGCCCGCCGCGCTCGACGACGACGCGATCCTGCTGCTCGGCATCGGCGAATCGAGCGACGCACATCACATGTCGTCGCCGCATCCGGAAGGGCTCGGCGCGCGCACCGCGATCGAGCAGGCGCTCGCGTCCGCCGGCCTCGGCGCGCACGACATCGACTACGTGAACCTGCACGGCACCGCGACGCCGAGCAACGACGCAGCCGAAAGCCGCGCAGTCGGCGCGCTGTTCGCCAGCACGCCGTGCAGTTCGACGAAGGGCGCGACCGGCCATACGCTCGGTGCGGCCGGCGCGCTCGAAGCCGTCGTCGCCGCGCTCGCGCTGCGCGACCAGTTCGTGCCGGCCGGCGTCAACACGACTCAACCCGATCCGGCACTCGTCGCCGACTACGTGCTCGCGAGCCGCGACGCGCGCGTGCGCGCCGTCCTGTCCAATTCGTTCGGCTTCGGCGGCACGAATTGCAGCCTGATCCTCGGCCGCGCCGATCACGCCAGCCGCTGAGGCCCGTCATGACACTTACCGCCTTCATCGAAAGCATCGGCCTCGTCGGGCCCGGATTGAGCGACTGGCCGCATGCGGCCGACGTGCTCGCAGGCCGTGTGCCCTATGCCCCTGCCCGCACCGAGCTGCCGCCGCCGGCCGGGCTGCCGTCGGCCGAGCGGCGCCGCACGGGGCCCGTCGTGCGCACGGCGCTCGCGGTTGGCCACCAGGCGGTGGCCGCGAGCGGTCGCGATGCCGCGACGCTCGCGACCGTGTTCAGCGCATCCGGCGGCGACGGCCAGAATTGCCACGCGATCTGCGAAACGCTGGCCGGCGACGATCGCCAGCTGTCGCCGACCCGTTTCCACAATTCCGTGCACAACGCGCCGGCCGGCTACTGGAGCATTGCGACCCGCGCGATGGCGACGTCGAACGTGCTGTGCGCGCACGACGGCAGCTTCGCCGCAGGCCTGCTCGAGAGCCTGTGCCAGGTCGTCGTCGATCGCGTGCCGACGCTGCTGGTCGCGTACGACACCGACTATCCGGAACCGCTGCGCGCGGTGCGGCCGATCGACGATGCATTCGGCGTCGCACTCGTGCTCGCGCCCGATGCGAGCGAACGCACGCTCGCCCGCATCGACGTACAGCTCACCGACGCCCCCGCGACGACACTCGCGAATGCCGAACTCGACGCGCTGCGCGCCGGCAATCCGGCCGCGCGCGTGCTGCCGCTGCTCGACGCACTCGCGACGCGGCAATCGACGCGCGTCGTGCTCGATTACCTGGACGATGCGCGCGTGCAGGTCGACGTCGCGATGCCTGCACCCGTCGCGGAGCGCGCATGACGACCACCACGCGCCCGCTTGCGCCGCCGCTCGACCACGCATGGATCGCCGCGCACATTCCGCACGGCGGCGCGATGTGCCTGCTCGATACGGTCGATGCATGGGATACCGAACGGATCCGCTGCACGGCGACGAGCCATCGCGATCCGCACAACCCGCTGCGCGCGCACGGCCGGCTCGCGTCGGTCTGCGGCATCGAATATGCGGCGCAGGCGATGGCCGTACACGGTGCGCTGCTCGGTGCGCACGAGGAGCGCCCGCGCGCCGGTTATCTCGCGAGCGTGCGCAACGTCGACGCGTTCGTCGAGCGGCTCGACACGTTCGAGCCGCCGCTCGTCGTCGACGCGGAACGCATGAGCGGCGACGGCCGCTCCGTGCTGTACGGCTTCACGCTGCGCTGCGGCGATCGCGTGCTGCTGTCCGGCCGCGCCGCGGTGATGCTCGACGCATCGGCCGCCGGCGCGTTTCAACCGGTGCCAGCCGGCACCACGAATCCTCGCTGAAGAGGCCAACCCCAAGGAAACCAGGTCGTGAAAGTTCGTCAGTTCATTGGCACCGCGCTCGTTCTGGCGCTGATCAGCCCGATCGCGCACGCGGACATGTCGGAAGTGAAGCAGGACATCAAGCGCGATTCGAAGGAAGCCGCGCACAAGACGGGTGAAGCGGCACGCAGCTTCGGCCACGCGACCGCGAGCGCCGCGAAGGCGGTCGGGCACGGCGTCGCGCATGCGTCGCGCGAAGGCTGGGATGCCACCAAGCGCACGACAAAGCGGATCTTCCACAAGAACGACTCGGGCGAGTCGGCCGGCAAGAGCGATTGATCACGCCTCCCGCGCACATCGCCTGAGACATGCGCGCAGGGCGTGATGGTTCATCGGCCGCGACGCGCCGGACCTGCGTCAACGCGCCCCGCGCATGCGGCGGGGCTGCCGTGCCGGCCTGCGCGCGAAGCAGCGGCCGTACGCGACGAGCCAGCAATCGCGGTGATCGAAGTTCCGCAGCAGCCGTGCGCGGCGCCGCTCGAGCCAGTAGAGCGAGACCGCCATCGTCAGCGCGACGGCCAGTGCCGTGCCGCCGATCGCGAGTCCCATCCAGGTGTCGCCCATGCGTTCTCCGGAATGCGAGGCCGAAGCGGCGCGCCTGCCGCCGCCCCGGCACGGGATAGTGGGAAACGCGGCCCGGCACGTGCGCGAGCGCCATGCGGGCCGCCGCGCGTCAGTGCATGTGCTGGCCGCCGTTGATCGCGATGTTGGAGCCCGTCACGAAGCCGGCCTCCTCCGAGCACAGGTACGCGACCAGCGCCGCGACTTCCTCGGGCTTGCCGAGCCGGCCCGCCGGAATCTGCGGGAGGATCTTCGAGTCGAGGATGTCCTGCGGGATCGCCGTCACCATCTTCGTCGCGAGATAGCCCGGCGACACGGTGTTCACCGTCACGCCCTTGCGCGCGACCTCGAGCGCGAGCGATTTCGTGAAACCGTGCATGCCGGCTTTCGCGGCCGCATAGTTGGTCTGGCCGACCGAACCCTTCGAGCCGTTCACCGACGAGATGTTGACGATACGGCCCCAGCCGCGCTCGACCATGCTTTCGCAGACAGGCTTCGTCATGTTGAAAACCGAGTCGAGGTTCGTGCGGATCACCGCATCCCAGTTGACCTTGTCGAGCTTGCGCAGCGTCATGTCGCGCGTGATGCCGGCATTGTTCACGAGAATGTCGACCGGGCCGATGTCCCGCACGATCTTCTCGATGCATTGCTGGCACGAATCGTGATCGGCCACGTCCACCGGGTACGCATGGAACTCGCGGCCGGCCGCATGCATCTCGGTCAGCCAGCGGTCCGCGCCGGCGTTGTTCGGCGAATACGTGACGACTACCCGGTGGCCCGCGTCGTTCAACCTGATGCTGACCGCTTCGCCAAGACCGCCCATTCCACCTGTCACAACTGCAATTCGCTTAGTCATCCTATAAATTACCGACAAAAAAGTAATCGATGAATGCGGGGCGGCGGCATCGTACCGGCTGCCGCCCCACCGCTTCGATGCGCAGCCGCCCGCGTCGCGGGCGCGGCACGCACCGGAACCTCGCGCTTGTTATTGACTGCCTGTCATGCGCGAAACCAGCCTGGTTCGCCCGCGACGCCGGCCGGCGCCGCGGCGAACCGTGTCGTCAGATCCTGCTCAGGCG